>NZ_PJDK01000059.1:0-34832 GCF_002837615.1 Klebsiella sp. X1-16S-Nf21 | reverse complement strand
CATCGGCGCTTCATCGATTTCGCCCTCGCCGATGACGATGGTGCCGTCGATATTGACGAGGTTAAGCATAATGCGCATGGCGTTAACCGCTGCGCCGTCGGCGGTATTCTTATCGCCGCGGCCCAGCCATTTATAGCCCGCCAGCGCGGCGGCTTCGGTGACACGCGAAAATTCGATGGCCAGTTCTCGTTTCATAATCCACTCGTTGTGTAGAAAAATTGCCCGCAGCGCGGCAAAAGCGCGCGCTACGCGTTGGAATAGCGTTCGGTTTCCGGCATCCAGCGCTCGATAAGCGCCTGGGCCTGCAGCGGATAGCGTTCATGAATATGGCGAGCAATGCGTTGAACGTCGGGGATCATCGCCTGATCGCGCAGCAAGTCCGCTACTTTAAATTCGGCGTTGCCGGTCTGGCGGGTGCCGAGCAGCTCGCCGGGACCGCGGATTTCGAGGTCTTTCTGGGCGATGACGAAACCGTCGTTGCTGTCGCGCAGGACCTGCAGGCGTTTCTGAGCCGTTTTGGAGAGCGGCGATTTATAGAGTAGCACGCAGTGGGAAGCGACCGCACCGCGCCCGACGCGCCCTCTGAGCTGGTGCAGCTGCGCCAGACCCAGACGTTCCGGGTTTTCGATAATCATCAGGCTTGAGTTAGGCACGTCAACACCGACTTCAATCACCGTGGTGGCCACCAGCAGATGCATCTCGCCCTGCTTGAAGGCCTGCATCACCGCCTGCTTCTCGGCCGGTTTCATCCGCCCGTGGACGAGGCCGATATTAAGTTCCGGCAGCGCCAGTTTGAGCTCTTCCCAGGTCGCTTCCGCCGCCTGGGCTTCCAGCAGATCGGACTCTTCAATTAGCGTACAAACCCAATAGGCCTGGCGCCCTTCGTGGGTGCAGGCGTTGCGTACGCGGTCGATAATATCGCTGCGCCGGGTGTCCGGGATGGCGACGGTGGTCACCGGGGTTCGGCCCGGCGGCAGCTCGTCGATAATCGAGGTGTCCAGATCGGCGTAGGCGGTCATTGCCAGGGTGCGGGGGATAGGCGTGGCGGTCATGATCAGCTGATGCGGGTGGAACCCCTGCTGCTGACCTTTTTCCCACAGCGCCAGCCGCTGATGCACGCCGAAGCGGTGTTGTTCGTCGATAATCACCAGCGCCAGGCCGTTAAACTGCACCTGCTCCTGGAAGATGGCGTGAGTGCCGACAATCATCTGCACTTCGCCGCTGGCGATAGCCTCCTGCTGCGCCTGACGGGCTTTGCCTTTCTGTTTGCCCGCCAGCCAGCCGACTTCTATGCCCAGCGGTTCAAACCAGCTGCGGAAGTTATTGGCGTGCTGTTCGGCAAGCAGTTCGGTGGGCGCCATCAGCGCCACCTGTTTGCCGTGGGCGATAGCGCGCACGGCGGCCAGCGCGGCGACCAGCGTTTTACCGGAGCCAACATCGCCCTGCACCAGGCGCATCATCGGCACGTCCAGCGCCATATCGTGTTCGATCTCGGCGGTAACCCGCGCCTGCGCGCCGGTGGGCTTAAAGGGCAGGGAGGCCAGCAGCTGGTTTTTCAGGGTATCGTTGGCGCCGAGCGGCAGGGCGTGATAGCGCTGGGCGCCTGCCCGCAGCGCCAGCATGCTGAGGTTATGCGCCAGCAGCTCTTCCAGAATCAGACGCTGCTGCGCCGGGTGCTTGCCGCTTTCCAGCTCGCTAAGTTGCAAGGAGGGAGGCGGACGGTGCAGCGTACGCAGCGCTTCCGGCAGGCTCATCATCCCCTGCGCCAGCTCCGGTGGCAGGAGTTCGCTAATCGCGCAGGTTTCCAGGAGCTCAAGCGCCTGATCGGTGAGCTTGCGCAGGGTCGCCTGCTTGATGCCTTCGGTGGTCGGATAGACCGGAGTTAACGTTTCCTGAAGCTCCGGGGTGCTCATATCGCCCTGGACGCGGTATTCCGGGTGGATCATCTCGGCGCCGTACTTCCCGCGTTTGGCTTCACCGTAGGCCAGCACCCGACGACCAGTCGCGAGGCTGTTTTTCATCGCCGCGTTAAAGTTGAAAAAGCGCATGGTGAGGATGCCGGTGCCGTCGCTGATCTGGCAGGTCAACATCCGCCGGCCGCCGAAGGTGATATTGCTGTTGAGCACTTCGCCTTCCACGGTGGCATAAACCCCGGGAAGCAGCTCGGCTATCGGGTAAAGATGGGTGCGATCTTCGTAACGCAGCGGCAGGTGCAGCAGCAGGTCCTGAACCGTATGCAGGCCGATCTTCGCCAGTTTACTGCTTTGAGCAGCGCCCACACCGGTGAGTGAGCTAAGCGGAACGGCATCGAGCAGGCGGCCTGACATCAGGTTTACCTCGTTGCCTGCATGGTAGCCCACCATGCGTCATCGGCTTCCACTTCGCCCTGCTCGTTGACGTGGGGGTAAGGCAGACCTTTTTGTCTGGCGACGCGGGCCAGCACCGGATATCCGCCTTCGAACAGCAGGCGCTGCTGCTCTTCCGGCGGCAGCATGCTGTTGGCGCGTTGGTACATCCCGGCGTTTTGCCGCTGGCGCTGGGCTTCATACAGGATCAGCGCCGAGGCGACGGAGACGTTCAGCGACTGCACCATGCCGATCATCGGGATAATGATATCCCGGTCGGCCAGCGCCAGCGCTTCCTGGGTGATGCCGGTTTTCTCCTGGCCCATCAGGATGCAGGTTGGACGCGTATAGTCGATTTCACGAAAATCGATGGCTTTGTCGGAAAGGTGAGTGGCGAGGATTTGCATACCCTGGCCTTTCAGGTGGCCGACGGCATCTGCGATGGTGCGGTGGGTTTTCACCTGCACCCAGCTGTTGCTGCCCGCGGCGGCGGAGGCCATGGTACGCATTCGGCTGCTTGGCCAGACGGCATGCACTTCGTGTACGCCAACGGCATCTGCGGTCCGAATGACCGCAGAGACGTTATGAGGCTTATGGACCTGCTCCATGCAGACCGTCAGGTCAGGCTGACGCCTGGCGAGCATCTCGCAGATACGCTCGTAGCGCTTTGAGTTCATAAAGCTAGTTTCGGTTACGGGTGACTTTAATCACGTCCGGCATGACGCGGATTTTGCGCATGATATTCGCCAGATGCACGCGGTCACGCGCGGTCAGGCGGATAAAGGCGCTGTATACGCGGCCATCTTTCTCTTCCGTATTCAGGCTCTGGATATTGGAAGACGCGGTGTTGATCGCCGCCGTCAGGTTAGCCAGCGCGCCCTGGTGGTTAAACATGTCCACCTTAATTTCGGTGATGAACTCCTGAGCGGTCTCTTTATCCCACTCAACCGCCATAAATTTCTCCGGCTCTTTCTGGTAGCCGCGAATGTTACGACAGGATTCATGGTGGATAACCAGCCCTTTACCCGGACTGACGTGGGCGATAATCGGGTCACCTGGGATCGGGCGACAGCACTTGGCGAAGGTGATCAACACGCCATCGGCGCCTTTGATCGGCAGATGGCCGTGGTTCGACGCGTTAGCCGGTACCGGCGCCGCAGCGGCTTCGCCCTGCTGCAGGTTTTTCGCCACCACGACGCTCATGGCGTTACCCAGACCGATTTCCGCCAGCAGATCGTCAAGCGTGGCCAGCTTCATGCGATCGAGTTCGCGCTGGATATTCTCCGGCGGGATCTCGGCGAGTTTGCGGCTTCCGCCCAGCGCGTGATTGAGCAGACGACGGCCAAGGCTGACCGAATCGTCGCGCTTAAGGTTTTTCAGCAGCTGACGGATCTTGGCGCGCGCTTTCGAGCTGACGACAAAGTTCAGCCAGGCGGCATTCGGGCGTGCGCCCGGCGCGGTGATAATTTCGACAGTCTGGCCGCTGGAGAGCGGCTGCGACAGCGGATAAGGCTGGCGATCGACGCGCGCGCCAACGCAGGCATGGCCGATATCGGTATGCACCGCGTAGGCGAAGTCCACCGGCGTGGCGCCGGCGGGCAGTTCGACAATGCGACCTTCCGGGGTGAAAACGTAAATCTCATCGGGGAACAGATCGGATTTTACGCTCTCGATAAATTCAAACGAGCTGCCGGCGCTCTGCTGCAGCTCCAGCAGGCTTTGCATCCAGCGCTGAGCGCGGATTTGTGCGGTGGTGCTGCTTTCGCCGCCGTGCTCTTTATAAGCCCAGTGCGCCGCAACCCCCATCTCCGCCATCTGGTCCATGTCTTCGGTACGAATTTGTACCTCGACCGGGACGCCGTGGGGGCCGATCATCGAGGTATGCAAAGACTGATAGCCGTTCGCTTTCGGAATGGCGATGTAATCTTTGAAACGACCTGGACGCGGTTTGTAGAGGCTGTGCATCTGGCCGAGCACGCGATAGCAGATATCGGCATCATGGACGATAACGCGGAAGGCGTAGATATCCATGATCGAGTGAAAACGCTGCTCTTTAAGCACCATTTTGCAGTAGATGGAGTACAGATGCTTTTCGCGACCGCTGACGCGGCAGGGGATCCCCGCTTCCTGCAACCGTCCTTCGATTTCGGAGAGGATTTTTTGGATCATCTCTTTACGGTTGCCGCGCGCCGCTTTGACCACCTCTTTAATGACGCGGTAGCGGTTAGGGTACAGCGCTTCAAAGCCCAGCTCTTCGAGCTCGGTCTTGATGTGATGGATACCTAAACGGTGCGCCAGCGGGCTGTAAATTTCCAGCGTTTCGCGGGCGATGCGGCGGCGTTTATCCGGGCGTAACGAGCCCAGAGTACGCATGTTGTGGGTGCGGTCGGCAAGCTTGATGAGGATGACGCGGATGTCCTGCACCATCGCCATGATCATTTTGCGAAAGTTTTCGGCCTGCGCCTCTTTCTTATCGCGAAACTTGAGTTTATCAAGTTTCGACACCCCCTCTACCAGTTCGGCAACGCTTTTACCAAAAAGCTGTTCCATGTCCTGGTAGGTGGCGGGGGTATCTTCAATCACATCATGCAGCAGCGCGGCCATCAGCGTTTCATAGTCGAGCTTCATCTCGGCCAGAATGCAGGCTACCGCGACCGGGTGCGTGATATAGGGTTCACCGCTTGAACGTGTCTGACCCTCGTGAGCGTCACGTGCAACGAGATACGCCTGCCGAAGGCGCTTAATTTGCTCTTCCGGCAGGTAGTTTTGAATCAGCTGATTCAGGCTTTCAAACAGATACAAGGGCGACCCGCTGTGTGATTAACGACGACCTTCAGCAATCGCGGTAACGGCTTGTAATTCAGCGGCTTCCTGCTCTTGCTGTTCCTGGCGCTCACGTACGTCGAGGATCTGGTTGTTGATCAGACCTTCTTCGATTTCGCGCAGTGCGATAACGGTGGTTTTATCGTTTTCTTCCGGTACCAGCGGATCCTTTCCGCCTACCTGCATCTGACGAGCGCGACGCGCGGCGACCAGTACCAGGTCAAAACGGTTACCAATTTTCTCTACAGCGTCCTGAACAGTTACGCGTGCCATACTTAAAATGCTCCACAGGTGAAGAAATGACTGGGCATGATACTGAATGTGGGTTCAGTCTGCCAATAGTTTGGTGATTAAAGCGCCATGTCGCTGCTTTTGGCGGCTCATGCGCAGACGTTCAGCGCGGATGATATTTTTCAGGTCGCTCAGGGCGGTGTCAAAATCATCGTTCACAATCAGGTAATCATATTCCGCGTAATGGCTCATTTCCGCAACGGCCTGGGCCATCCGTTTCGCGATCACCTCTTCGCTGTCCTGGCCGCGGCCGCGCAGGCGACGGTCCAGTTCATCTTTTGACGGCGGCAGAATAAAAATGCTGCGTGCGCCGGGCATGCTTTTACGGATCTGCTGCGCACCTTGCCAGTCGATATCGAGGAAGACATCGACGCCGGTCGCCAGCACCTGCTCGATCGCTTTACGCGACGTGCCGTAATAGTTGCCAAAGACCTCTGCATGTTCCAGAAACGCGTTTTCGCCAATCATCGAGCGGAATTCGTCGTGATTCACGAAGAAATAGTGTTCGCCGTGCACTTCACCCGGACGCGGCGCCCGCGTGGTATGGGAAACCGATACCTGGGTGTCATACAACGGTTGGGTTTTTAATAAAGCCTGAATCAGGCTGGATTTACCCGCGCCGCTAGGGGCGGAAACAATATAAAGCGTGCCTTGAGCCATGAGTGTCTTTTGTATGTGGTTATCGAAAGAGGTCCTACATACGAGCCTATTATACACGTCGCCGCGGCGTGACGCAGTCATTGTCACACTTTTTGCCGCTGTTTCTTTCATTTTGCCTGCCGTTTTCCTGAATTCGCTAGCCGTTGCTGCAATGAAGCGTAAATCCTGGAAGACGCTTCGCAAGGCGAAAAAGTACCCGTCGCGGTTCGCGGTGTTCTACAGCAGACTCTCCGCCAGGTGATGAAGGAGGGACTGCTATGCGAAAAGGAGGGTGGTGGCTGGCGCTAGGGATGTTCTCTGCCAGCGCGCTGGCGACGTGTCCGGACTGGCCGCCGGCCAGAGGAAGGCAGGAGATTTCACGCCTTCATCAGCAAATTGTCGCCTGGAAAGAGGACTACTGGCGACAAGGCGCCAGCGAAGTGAGCGATGAGGTTTACGACCAGCTCACCCTACGCCTGGCGCAGTGGCGACAATGCTTTCCGGGCACGACGCCTGAAGATGACGATCTGCCTCCGCCCACCGGCGATGCGCGTCATCCGGTGGCCCATACCGGCGTGCGCAAGCTGGCGGATGAGGTCAGCGTGGCCCACTGGATGAAAAATAAAACCGACCTGTGGATACAGCCTAAAGTGGACGGCGTGGCGGTGACCCTGGTCTATCGCCAGGGGAGTTTGGTTCAGGCCATTAGCCGCGGCGATGGTCTGCGCGGTGAGGCATGGACCGCCCGAGCGCGGCAGATCCCGGCGCTGGCGAAAGTGACGACCGGTGAACTGGCCAACAGCGTGCTGCAGGGGGAGCTGTTTCTGCGCCGGGACGGCCATGTTCAGCAGCAGGCTGGGGGGATGAACGCGCGGGCGAAAGTCGCCGGGTTGATGATGCGAGCCGACGCGGCGGCGGCGCTCAGTCAACTGGACGTTTTTATCTGGGCCTGGCCAGACGGCCCGTCGGATATGCGCCGTCGACAGCAGCTGCTGACGCAGGCGGGGTTTAAGTACAGCGGGCAATATACCCACCCGGTGACGCGCGTCGAACAGGTGGCGCAGTGGCGCCAGCGCTGGTATCGCTCGCCGCTTCCCTTCGTCAGCGATGGCGTGATTGTGCGCGAAGGGCGCGAACCGCCGGGACGTGCCTGGTCTCCCGGAAAGGGAGAGTGGCTGGCGGCCTGGAAGTATCCTCCGGCCTCACAAGTGATGGAGGTACGGGCGATCCATTTCCGCACTGGCCGCAGCGGCAGGCTCAACGTCGTGGCCCAGCTTGAGCCCCAGCGGCTGGATGATAAACGCGTGCAGCGGGTTAATGTTGGCTCTGTGGCCCGCTGGCAGGCGCTGGATATTGGGGTTGGCGATCAGCTGCAGATCAGTCTGGCAGGGCAGGGTATTCCTCGGATCGACGCCGTCGTCTGGCGGACGGCCGAGCGCCATAAACCGACGCCGCCGGCGGCGAAATTCAATGCGCTAACCTGCTATTTCGCCACCCCTGAGTGCAGCGAACAGTTTCTTTCCCGGCTGATCTGGCTGTCATCAAAGTCCGCGCTGGATGTCGATGGCGTGGGGGAAAATTTATGGCGCGCCATTCAGCAGCAAAACCCGATGACGCATATTTTTTCCTGGCTGGCGCTTACGGTGGAGCAGCTGCAGGCGGTGCCAGGGATCTCCGCCGCCCGCGGGCAGCACCTCTGGCATCAATTTGATCTCGTTCGCAAACGGCCTTTTATCCGCTGGGTGCTGGCGATGGGGCTCCCGGTGCCTCAGGGGGCGCTGACGCAGCTCGAAAGCGAGAACTGGCATCTGCTGGCGGCAAAAAGTGAAGCGCAATGGCGCGCGCTGCCGGGCGTGGGGGAGATCAGAGCCCGCCAGCTGGTGGCCTTCCTGCACCATCCGGATGTGGTGGCGCTGGCGCAATGGCTCAGTGGGCAGCGCATCCCCGGATTTTGAGGCGGTTAGTGGCTATCATGGGTGTAGTGGAAGACCGGTAGCCCCAGTTTCCAGCGCAGTGCCAGCATGCGGGCGGTAAAGCCGAACAGCAGCGTAGCCAGCACCACCACATCGTGGCTGCTGACGTAATGTTGCAGGGCAATATAGAGTACGGCTGCGGCAAACGAGATCCCGGCATAGAGCTCTTTCTGGAAGACCAGCGGAATGCGTTTGCAGAACATATCGCGCAGTACGCCGCCAAAAACGCCGGTGATGACCGCGGCGATAGAGGCGATGATCGGACCTTCGCCCATATCCAGGGCGATCTGCGCGCCGATGATGGAAAACACGATCAGCCCCAGCGCGTCCAGCACCAGAAACAGCCGGCGAAGGTGAGGCATCACTGGAGCGGCAATGGTGGTGAGGACGGCGGCGACAGCGACAATAATGACATATTCCGGATGTTTCACCCAGCCGAGAGGATAATGTCCCAGCAGGATATCGCGAACGGAACCCCCGCCCAGCGCGGTCGCGGTGGCGATAATGATGACGCCAAACGTGTCCATCCGCCGGCGCCCGGCAGCCAGCGCGCCGGTCATGGCTTCCGCGGTGATACCGATTAAATACAGAACATGAAGCAGCATAGATCCCCCCAGATAATGGCGGGCAGGTTAACGATTTGTGCGCAGGATCACGATTGAGATTTTCTAAAGCGAATCATTTACGCCAGGAAAAATTAATGGAAGTAGTATCTGTGATGGCTTGATTTAAAGGTTTATTGATTTTTTAGGTATTTTTATTGATTAGAAAAAGTAATGCTAAGTGAAGCGACGGGTATCACTATCGAAAACACTATGATTACGCAATGTTTAAGTCTCGTCCTTTATTCTTTTATTTTTCCTTTTCAAGGCCTGAGAAAATGAGCGTCGCCGCCGGGAATAAAAACAATCTGACCCGCCTGATAGCCGTGGTATTAACCGGGATTCTGGCCGGTTTGTCCGGTATGGTGTTGGCGCTGATTTTACACGCGATACAGCACCTGGCTTTTGGCTACAGTGCCGGGCAGATCGTCGGTTCGGTGTCATTTTTACAGGGCGTCACGGAGTCATCCTGGCCACGCCGCATCGCGGCAATCGTGGCCGGCGGTGGCGTCGCCGGATTTGGCTGGCGGCTGCTTGGTCGCTATGGGCAGAAGCGGGTTTCCATTGCGGCGGCGGTGGCCAACCCTTCCGTACCCATGCCAGCAGGCACCACGACGATCCACGCCCTGCTGCAGATCGTCACCGTAGCGCTGGGTTCCCCGCTTGGCCGCGAAGTGGCGCCCCGGGAAATGGGCGCGCTGGGGGCGGGGATGGTGGCGCGTAAGCTGGGCCTGCTGGAAGATGAAACTCGCACGCTGATCGCCTGTGGGGCGGGCGCCGGTCTGGCGGCGGTCTATAACGTCCCGCTGGCAGGGGCGTTGTTCAGCCTTGAGGTCATGCTGCTGTCGTTTAGCTGGGAAAAAACGCTGGCGGCGATAATGACCTCGGCGATTGCCGCGTGGACGGCTACCCTGGGGTTAGGGGATGAATCGCAATACCATTTTGTTTCCAGCACGCTTCCGCATTCCTTTCTCTGGTGGGCGATTCTGGCGGGCCCGATTCTTGGCACCGGCGCCTGGCTCTTTCGTAAAGCGACCAGCGCAGCGCGTTCACGCGTCCGAAGTAACTGGCAGATGCCGGTGTTCTGTCTGCTGGGGTTTTCCCTTCTTGCCATCCTGAGCCTTTATTTCCCGGAACTTCCGGGCAACGGCAAGGGACCAATGCAGCTGGCGCTCAGCGACGGGCTGCCTCTCTCTATGGTCGCTATCCTGTTAGTGTTGAAGATGGTGGTGATCCTGGCGGTGCTGCGCGGCGGCGCGGAGGGTGGATTGTTAACCCCGGGGCTGGCGGTAGGCGGACTGGTCAGTCTGCTGCTCTGCGCGCTCTGGCAGCTCGGCTTCCCTGGTGGAGATAAAAGCAGCTTCGCTCTGGTGGGGGCGGCCGCGTTTCTCGCCGCCTCCATGCAGATGCCGCTGACTGCGGTGGTGCTGGTGATGGAGTTCACCCACATGGATCACAGCTATCTGGCTCCGGCGCTGCTGTGCGCGGCAGGGGCGTTTTTAACCTGCCGGGCGCTGGACAAAAAATAGGTTTACCGAGCCGCAGTGAAAGTGAACAGGGAGGGGCCCTTCATCCGGGAAGTAAAATCAGCCGCATTTTTCCCTGATGGTTGCCTCATGGTTAATAAGCCATTTTTTACGTGCAACGCCGCCGCCGTAACCGGTCATCGAACCATCTTTGCCGATAATTCGATGGCAGGGGATGATAATCGCGACGCGGTTAGCGCCGTTTGCTGCAGCCACCGCGCGCGTGGCCGTTGGTTTACCTATATCCATCGCAATCGATTGATAATGCGTCGTCTCACCGAAGCTAACGTACTGTAAATGGCGCCAGACCGCTCGCTGGAATTCGCTGCCTGGGGTATCAAGCGCCACCTCGAACGATTGACGCCGCCCGGCAAAATACTCCGTTATTTCCTGTTGCGCCTGCCGGGTGTGGGCGTTTTCACCAGCGATGATGCTGGCGTCGAACCGTCGCTGCAGGTCGCTGAATTCTGTCTCCAGCGCTCGTCTGTCGACAAACTCCAGCAGACAAATCCCCCGCTGCGTTGCACAAACAAACATTGGCCCTAACGGGGTGGTAAAACGATGAATTAAAACAACCTGGCGTTGCGCGCTGGGTGCGGAACCGGTCAATTTTTTGCAGGTATAGCCGAAACCGCTTAAGGACTCATAGCCGCTATCGAAAGCGACATCGGTGGTTGATCGGCCTGCTTTCAGCTCCTGAAGCGCCATATTAACGCGCTGCATCCGTTGAAAAGCCTGAAAGGTGATCCCGTGGTTTTGCAGGAACCAGCGGCGAACGCGTTCCGGGCTAATATCGTGCTGACGTAGTTCGCTATCACTGAGGCGAACCTTCGGGTCTTCTCGCAGCAGGCGGAGCGCTTGCTCAACAAAGGCGGGGGCTGTCCGGGCATTCTCCGTCGGGCGACAGACTTTGCATGGCCGGAACCCGGCATCCAGCGCGGATTTAACGTCATTATAGAATTCGACGTTTTCCCGCCTGGGTTTTCGCGCCCGACAGACCGAGATACAAAATACGCCGGTGGTTTTCACGCCAACGAAAAAGACGCCGGTAAACTCCACAGCGCGTTCAAGCAGCGCCTGATACCAGATATCGCACTGGATGCTGTCGGTAATTTTCATGGTCAAAAAACACCCGAGAAAGAGTAGTTAGCTTGCACCTGACATAATAAGTCTTTCAGTCTGGCCTGTGTGGCAGCATGAATAAAATTGCCCATCGAAATTCGTTTTACGCCCAGTGCCGATAAGGTACTGAAGTCCGCCAGCTCAGGCATACACATTACGTTTAAGGGTAAAGGCACGTGGCGGACAATGGCGGTAATATCTTCCGCGCGGGTGACGCAAGGCACAAAAAAACCGCATCCGCCATGGTTAGCGTATAACTGACCGCGATAGAGCGTCTCATCCAGTGCATTTGGTACGTTGAGAAGAAAGGTATCGGTGCGGACATTAACAAACATATCGGGACAAGCGTGGGTGATTTCCTGGATTTTGGCGGCAAAGACCACGGCATCGTCAAGACGACGCGTATTATTCACCACATGACTATCCTCGAGGTTTATTCCGCTCACGCCGAGATGCGCCAGACGCTGGATATTGTCAATGATGTGGCTGGTTGTGGCGCTGTAGCCCGCCTCTAAATCGACGCTTAACGGCAGTTCGCTAACAGCTTTGATGCGTGAGACGATATATAACAGCTCGTCAAAACTCATCTCTTCGCCATCTTCATACCCTAACATTGCGGCGATAGCAGCGCTGGAGGAGCCCAGCGCCTGATAACCGGCCTGCTGAGCGGCCTGAGCGCTGCTGGCATCCCAGACGTTGGCAAGCAACAACGGTTGGTTTTGCTGGTGAAGCGCGTTGAAGTTCATTCTTTTCTCCCGCGGTGGTGTGTCCCCAGACTGTGCCGCGTTGGGCTCATTTGCCACAACCGAAAACTGGACGACTATTTTTATACGTAGATTCTTATCGTCAGCCGGCGGGAGAGATAAATAAAAAGGCCATGATTGATCATGACCTTTTATACGGTAGTGCCTGGATGGGTGAGAAAGCGTTACTCGATATTCTGGATCTGTTCGCGCATTTGCTCGATCAGTACCTTCAGCTCAATCGCGGAGTTGGTGACCTCGGCGTTAATCGATTTTGACGCCAGGGTGTTCGACTCACGGTTGAACTCCTGCATCATAAAGTCGAGACGGCGACCCACAGCCTCTTTCTTTTTCAGAATGTTGTAGGTCTCTTTAACGTGCGCTTCGAGGCGGTCCAGCTCTTCGGCAACGTCGATACGCTGCGCCATCAGCACCAGCTCTTGCTCAAGACGGTTATTTTCCAGCTGCACTTCCGCGTCTTCCAGTTTGGCAACCAGACGCTCGCGCTGCCACTGGAGGATTTCCGGCATATGGGCGCGAACTTTGGTCACTTCGCCGCTCACCCCTTCAAGCCGCTGCTCGATAAGCGCTTTCAGGGCCTGGCCTTCCGTTTCGCGGGCGACGATGAAGTCGTCCAGCGCGCCATCAAGAGCGGCCAGAATGTCGGCGGCGATGGCGTCGAGATCTTGCTCTTTGGCGGCCATCACGCCCGGCCAGCGCAGGATATCAACCGGGTTGATTTCCCCTTCATCGCTCTGCATTTTCACCCAGTTGGCAGCGTTGACCAGCTGTTTAGCCAGCTTTTCGTTGAGGATAAGTTCACCCTGAGCGCTGGGATCTTGTTCAAAACGCAGGGTGCATTCGACTTTACCGCGAGTCAGGCGGGCGCGAATGCGCTCGCGTACCACGGGCTCCAGACTACGGAACTGCTCCGGCAGGCGGAAGTACGTTTCCAGATAGCGCTGGTTTACCGAGCGCAGCTCCCATGCGGCGCTACCCCAGTCACCCTTGATTTCACGGCGGGCATAGGCGGTCATACTGCGGATCATAGACGTTCCTGTTTTCGTAATAATGAATGCAAGGATTATAGCTATGCGGGCGGTGACTTAACAGGAATAGTGATGAAATACCTGGATGGCGATTGTTTTGAGGGGCATAGCCACAATCTATTTCATGCAATTACTAAGTTAAGCGAGCGGTATGCTTCTGTTGTGGGTAAAAATAAGACGTTTTGTATTGGCAATTTTACGTCAATGACGCTGTTAAGTTATATGTGGTTAATTATTTGGGCTTACTGAAGAAATGGTTTTTCTGCGCTTTGTTGACCGCGGGGAGATATTACTTTTTACTGTAGTTAATGGTTTTATGTTATTTGGCGTGAACATCAAATACAGATGATGCTATACGAGCTAGTTTCTTGTCGGAAAATCTGATCAGAGTGATGCTTTCGTGCCAAATATAACCACTGGAAATACTACGGTGTATTATCTTTAAGTATTATGTATGCTTTTTTTGAATTTATTGCGGCGAATATATTAAACCTGCTATTGTTTATATTGTCTTCATGAATATTATCACTTCAACTATATTCATTAATTTTGTATTAGTGGGTTTTCATTTTGGGCGGTATTGTCCGACAGAAGGATCACGAGTATAGTCGTTTTAGATTAGTTCTATAAAAAGGATTTTAATATGAACGCTATCTTTGACAGAGTCATTAGAGAGTTTTTCCCGGATACCCATATTCCACACTGGAAAAAATGGGTTTTCAGAGCCGCATTTGGCAATAGGATATTCTCTCGGTTAATAAACGACGAACGGTTAATTGATAAAAATGGTGTGCATTGGGTTAGTTCGGTCATTGATTTTTTTAACGTCCAATGTGAAACGGAATACTCTGACTTTAATAATATACCCCGACAGGGTGCTACAGTTGTTATTTCAAATCATCCGACGGTAATGGATGGTATTGCTTTAATACATACTATCGCTCAGGTCAGGAAAGATATAAAAATAGTGGCTAACCATATTTTGCCAATGATATTCCCACAGGTGGCAGAACTTACCATTGGTATTGAGAATATGGCTGGTAAGATGAGCCATAAGAAATTCAGGGAAATGAACGATCACCTGAAGAACGGTGGTGTGTTGATTATTTGTCCTGCAGGTAAGTTGGCTAGCTGGTCTCTTTCAGGTTTACAGGAACATCAATGGAATCCCGGTTTTTTACAACTGGCGATGAGAAACAACGCGGCGCTGGTACCTGTCCATATTACGGGATCAAACAGCAAAACTTATTATTTAACTGCGACGGTCTGGCGGCAACTGTCAAATATAATGATTATTCGTGAAGCGCTACGCCATCGTGGTAAGACCATGAAAATCAAAGTAGGGCAGCAAATAGCCTTATCTTCGTTTAATCGATTTAATAAAGATCTGTCTGCCGCGTCAAGTGTATGCTTGATGCATCTCCAGAGCATCGGAGAGAATGGCCCGGCGCTGGTAGATACGGTTTCTCCGCAACAATTAACAGGTAGTCGAGAGAGTTTAATAAACGCAATAGAAGAGTGCGAAGTATTAAGACAATTTGATGATGAGAGAAAATTATTGATATTTCGCTGCAATACCCTCGGAGACTCACCCATTATTGATGAGCTAGGGCGCTTACGCGAGCGCTGTTATCGCGATATTGGCGCCGGATCCGGTAAAGACAGAGATAATGATGTTTTTGATGAAACCTATTACCATGTCATTTTATGGGATCCTTCTGATGAAGAAATACTGGGTGCCTATCGTCTAATACCCGTTGGTGAGCAGTTAGCGCAACATGGAATAACAGGCCTCTATAGCAACAGCCTGTTCAAGTACCATAATAATGCCTATTCCTGTTTAAGCCAGTGTGTGGAAATCGGCCGTGGATTTATCCAGAAGCCTTATCAAAAAAGTAATGTTCTTGATTATTTATGGCGCGGGATATTTGATTTTATAAAAAGATATCCAGACTATAAATATTTGTTAGGTGTGTTGACGATCCCCGGCTCTTTTCCTGAAGAGGTACAGAAACTCATTGTAAGCTTTTATAATATGTACTTTCCCAGTTCGGTTAACTTTTGTACGCCAATTCAATTATTCACTGCAGAAGGTGCACAAAGTGATAGCCCATTTTCCGGAAATGATTTTAGAGACGACTGGCGTGTGCTTAACGATTTACTGAGAGAAAAAGGTTATGAACTACCATGGCCTTTTAAACAGAGCGCTAAATGGTTTTCTCCAGGAGGATCGTCGATTCTTGCATTCACAAAAGATGATGCTTTTCACTCGATCGCTGGTTTAAACCTGAGTGCTCTCGATAAATTGAATGAAATATACTTTAAGCATTATTTAAAGGATTAAACTGACGATAACGTTAGGGTTTGGAATGAGAATAATTCAATCCAGACATCAGTAATGAAAAACTCTATGCGTACGGATGCGTTTTAATGCAAAAGCCAGTAACTATATTTATTGTTGTGATAGCGATGCTGATGATTACGGGGTGTGATAACAAACCGGAGAACAGGTTATCTGGTTATTCACATGGCGAATTTGTCTATCTTTCTTATTCTTCCACTGCAAAAATTGAACAGCTATTCATTAAGAAAGGAGATAATGTCACGCCTGGACAAGAGTTAGTGAAAATTGAGTCCTTTGATGCGCAAAATATTTTCCTGCGAGCTGAGGAAAAACTTTCTGCAGAGAGCGCATTATTGCGAAATCTGGAGTCGGGAGAACGGCCTGAAGAGCTGGATATTATTCGTGCCCAGATTAAAAAAGCACGATCGGCGGAATCCCAGGTAAAGCGTCAGCTTGAGCGGTATCGTAATCTTTACGCCAGTCGCGCCATCTCGCTCGCAGAATGGGAGGATATCCGGGATGAGTTAACGCAAAAAGGCGCGCAGGTTGAAGAGTTAATTAATCAACTCAAAGCGCGGCAACTGCCTGCCCGTCAGGATGAGATTAGCAAACAGCTCTCGATGGTGGCCGCGGCAAAACTCGAACGTGATAAGGCGCTTTGGGATGTCCAGCAAACGACGATTGTTTCTCCGGTCAATGCTAAAGTCTTCGATATTATTTATCGTGCCGGGGAACGGCCCACTGCCGGCAGACCAATAATTAGTCTGTTACCTCCTGAGAATATAAAAGTACGCTTTTTTATACCCGAGGCGATGCTTGGTAAATTTAAAATCGGAACTAAGGTAAAACTGATATGCGATGGTTGCGCTGAGCCCATTGCTGGCGTGATTAACTACATCAGTCCTGAAGCGGAATTTACGCCTCCGGTTATTTATAGTACGAAACGCCGGGAGAAACTCATTTTTATGGCTGAGGCTGTTCCTGCCCGGAAGCAGGCTGAGCGGATGAAAATCGGCCAGCCGTTTGATGTGGAGGTTATTGGTAATGAATAATCTTTGTATTGATGTAAAAAATCTCAATAAGTATTTTGGTGAGCATCACGTCGTAAAGGATTTCTCTTTGCAGGTGGCCAAAGGCGAAATTTATGGTTTTCTTGGGCCGAACGGTAGCGGGAAAACAACATCGATTCGGATGATGTGTGGTTTGATTACCCCGGATTCAGGTGAAGGCTCTTGTCTGGGCATGGACATCTTTACGCAGCGGGAAAAAATAAAAAAAAAAGATAGGTTATATGACCCAGTATTTCTCAATGTGGGGAAATTTAACCATCCGGGAAAACTTACTTTTTATCGCGCGGTTGTATAGCCTCGACCAACGTAAAGCCCGGGTTGAACGCGCGCTTTCAGAGTTAGGCCTCACTACCCGACAGCATCAGCAGGCCAGGGAGCTTTCTGGCGGCTGGAAGCAAAGAATGGCCCTCGCCGCTTGCATGTTGCATGAACCCGTTTTGTTGTTTCTCGATGAACCAACCGCCGGCGTGGATCCGAAAGCGCGGCGAGAGTTCTGGCAAATGCTGCATCAGTTATCGGACAGAGGGATCTCAATCCTGGTGAGCACGCATTATATGGATGAGGCCGAGCGCTGCCATAAGGTTGCCTATCTGTCTTATGGCCGTCTGTTGGCGAATGGCACTATTTCGTCGATTATCGCGTCCCAGAATCTGATCACCATGCGAACCAGTGGCACCGGTCTGACGCTGCTTGAAAACCAGCTACAACGCTTGCCGGATATTGAGCAAACGGTCATTTTTGGCAATCAGCTTTATATTACTTCCAGAGATGAAGCCAAATTAAAGTCCACGCTTTTTGCATTTACACAACAGGGCTATGAGTTCTGTCAGGTGGCTACCAATCTGGAAGATGCATTTACCTACTTGATGAAAAACGATTGTGAAAAAAATTAATTTAAGCTTCTCCTTTACCCGTTGGATCGGCGTGGTTATTAAGGAAATCCACGAATTACGTCGTGATAAAGTCAGCATTAGTATGGTGCTCCTGACACCTATTTTTCAGCTGATCATTCTTGGCTATGCGATCAATATGGATCCCCATAATCTTCCTACCGCGTTATTAAATTACGATACCGAACGCATGAGTCATATTTTTGTGACGGAAGCGCAAAATACAGGGTATTTTTCAATGATTCCTGTCGATTCAGAAGAGGCGGCGCAGAAAGCTTTCGTTCGGGGAGATGTCACTTTTATCGTGACAATTCCTGAGGGGTTTACGCGCAAGATGCTGCGTGGAGAAAAGCCTCAGCTGTTAATTCAGGGGGATGCCATCGATCCGATAACCACGGGGAATGCGCTAAGTGCCCTTGTACAGGTGGCGAAATCGATGTTTCAACACGATTTGCCGGGCGACATGCGTATCTCGCAAAAAGAGGATGATTTCGAGCTTATTATCCATCGGATGTTTAACCCTGAGGGGATTACCCAGTTTAATACTATTCCAGGTATTATGGGATCGATACTCAGTACCACCTTGATCCTGATGACCGCCCTGTCTATTACCCGTGAGCGAGAAAACGGGGCGTTAGAAAATTTACTGGTCTCTCCTTTGACCGGGTTTGAGGTCATTGTCGGGAAGATAACGCCTTTTGTTGTCATCGGTTTGTTCCAGGCGACGTTAATTCTGATTGCCGCTGTGCTATTGTTCAATATTCCCCTTCATGGTAGCGTTTTTCTGCTTTTTTTTGTGCTGTTAATATATGTTTTCCTCTGCCTGTCAATTGGCATTGGTATTTCTGGCCTGGCACAAAACCAACTGCAGGCGCTGCAAATGTCGTCATTTTACTTTATTCCTTCCATTATGCTTTCCGGCTTTATCAGCCCCTTTATTAGTATGCCTGACTGGGCGAAAGCCATTGGCTCCTGTTTACCGCTGACCTATTTCATCCGACTGGTTAAGGGCATCATGCTGAAAGGCTATTCTGCGATGGCATTATTACCCGACCTTTTGCCACTGATCGGCCTGGCGGTGATAGTGATTGGCGTGGGGTTGAAATCTTATCGTAAAACACTGGACTGACATTATGTGCGTGCCCGGCACGTGTTGGCATAGGCTTTTCGCCATGAAATTCGTATAATGCGCCCCACATTCGTTTCAAGCCGGAGATTTCTATCATGCGTCCAGCAGGCCGTAGCGCTAATCAGGTGCGTCCCGTCACCCTGACCCGTAATTACACAAAACACGCTGAAGGCTCCGTGCTGGTCGAATTCGGTGATACCAAAGTGTTGTGCACCGCTTCCATTGACGAAGGCGTTCCGCGTTTCCTGAAAGGACAGGGGCAGGGCTGGATCACCGCTGAATATGGCATGCTGCCGCGCTCAACGCACACGCGTAACGCGCGTGAAGCAGCAAAAGGCAAGCAGGGCGGCCGGACGATGGAAATTCAGCGTCTGATCGCTCGCGCGCTGCGCGCGGCGGTTGACCTGAAAGCGCTGGGTGAATTCACCATCACCCTCGACTGCGATGTGCTGCAGGCCGATGGCGGCACCCGTACGGCGTCGATTACCGGAGCCTGCGTGGCGCTGGCCGATGCGCTAAACAAACTGGTGGCAGCCGGCAAGCTGAAAACCAACCCAATGAAGGGGATGGTTGCCGCGGTGTCCGTTGGTATCGTTAACGGCGAAGCCATTTGCGATCTGGAGTACATCGAAGATTCCGCAGCGGAAACCGACATGAACGTGGTGATGACCGAAGATGGCCGCATTATTGAGGTGCAGGGGACGGCAGAAGGCGAGCCGTTCACCCATGAAGAGCTCCTCACTCTCCTGGCGTTAGCCCGAGGGGGGATCGAATCCATTATCACGACGCAGAAGGCGGCGTTAGAAAATTAATGATTAAGGCGACTGAGAAGTCGCCTTTTTTTTGCGCTTCATCCTTCATTACACCTGCGAAGGATGAGCGCGTAGTCTGACAATGATGAAAGTACCAAAAGGAGCGAATCCATGAAGCCGTATCAGCGCCAGTTTATTGAGTTTGCGCTTAGCAAGCAGGTTCTTAAGTTTGGCGAGTTCACGCTGAAATCCGGGCGCAAGAGCCCCTATTTCTTCAACGCCGGCCTGTTTAACACCGGGCGCGATCTGGCACTGCTGGGCCGTTTTTATGCCGAGGCGCTGGTGGATTCCGGGATTGAGTTCGACCTGCTGTTTGGCCCGGCCTATAAAGGTATTCCGATCGCCACCACCACCGCGGTGGCGTTAGCCGAGCATCATGACCGCGATCTGCCTTACTGCTTTAACCGCAAAGAGGCAAAAACCCACGGCGAAGGCGGCAACCTGGTCGGTAGCCCGCTGCAGGGGCGTGTGATGCTGGTGGATGACGTGATCACCGCCGGTACGGCGATCCGCGAATCCATGGAGATTATCCAGGCCCAGGGCGCCCAGCTGGCGGGCGTACTGATCTCCCTGGATCGTCAGGAGCGCGGCCGCGGCGAGATCTCCGCTATTCAGGAAGTGGAGCGGGATTACGGCTGCCAGGTTATCTCAATCATCACTCTGAAAGAGCTGATTGCTTATCTGGAAGAGAAACCCGAGATGGCGGAATATCTGGCGTCAGTTCGCGCCTATCGTGAAGCCTACGGCATCTAAGACATACGCCCGGTAAGCGTCAGGCTACCGGGCATCTCAGAAGAAGATTACTGAAGCTGCGCGGCGACCAGCGGCCAGCGGGCCTCGAAATCATCCGTCGGACGATATTTGAACTCGCTGCGCACAAAGCGCGACAGCATGCCCTCGCAGAAGGCCAGCAGCTGGCTGGCCAGCAGGGTTTCGTCGAGGGTGTAGCCTTCGCCTTCACGCATTTTTTTCTCGCGCATCACCTGACGCAGCTGTACTTCGATGCGTTCAAAAAGCTGGTTGATGCGGCCCTGTAGCCGGTCCTGTTCGAACATCAGCGCGTGCCCGGTGAGGATACGCGTCAGCCCAGGATTACGCTCGCCAAACCCAAGAATCAACAGAACGATCAGGCGCAGGCGCGCGGTCGTGTCCTTTTCATCTTTCAAAATCAAATTGATGCGCGTAATCAGACTGTCTTCAATGAACTCGATCAGGCTGTCAAACATGCGGGTTTTGCTGGGAAAATGGCGATACAGCGCGGCTTCGGAGACGCCGACGGAAGCCGCCAGTTTCGCGGTGGTAATACGTTGACTACCATCGCTGGATTCCAGCATGAGCGCCAGAGATTGAAGTATTTCTTCGCGACGATTCCGTTTCGCAGTTTGCTTTTCTGCCATGTTTTAAAATACCCCTGAAAATAAGCACTTGTCAGGCAGACATCCACAACGCGACCGCAAACCGGAGTTTGCGGTGATGTTATTGCGTTATGCGCGTTGGGATGCAGGTTCCGTGTTGCTGGGCTTATTTACGCCCTGAGTGACCGAAGCCGCCTTCGCCGCGGTCGGTGGCGTCAAACTCTTCCACCAGGTTAAATTCCGCCTGCACGACTGGCACAAAGACCATCTGCGCGATACGTTCGCCCGGCTCGATAATAAAGCTCTGCTGACCGCGGTTCCAGACGGACACCATCAGTTGCCCCTGGTAATCGGAGTCGATGAGGCCCACCAGATTGCCCAGTACTACGCCATGCTTATGGCCCAGGCCGGAGCGTGGCAGAATTACCGCCGCCAGAGAGGGATCGGCGATATGAATCGCAAGGCCCGTCGGCAATAGCGTGGTTGCACCCGGCGCCAGCTCTACGGCGTCGTCGAGACAGGCTCGCAGGTCAAGTCCGGCGGAGCCGGAGGTGGCATAGGTCGGCAGCGGAAATTGCTGGCCGACACGCGGGTCCAGAATCTTAACGTCGATTTTTTTCATCATAACGGGTCACGATCTCGTCGAGTAATAATTGGCCCAGGAGTTCCTTGCGCTCAAGTGGTAAGCGCTTTTCCCCATCCTGCCAGAAAAGGTGTAATGCGTTGTTATCGCTATTAAAGCCCTGATCAGGCTGAGAAACATCGTTAGCGCAAATCAGGTCGAGGTTTTTGCGGGCACGTTTTTGCCGCGCATATTCTTCCACATTATTCGTTTCGGCGGCAAACCCAACGACGTAAGGGCGATGGGCTTTTAGCGCCGCAACCCCGGCCACGATATCCGGGTTTTTAATCATTTTTATTGTTAATTCATCACCTTGTTTTTTAATTTTATCTTCGGCGATGACGGCGGCGCGGTAATCCGCCACTGCGGCGCAGCCAATAAAAATATGCTGCTGCTGAGCGCCGGCCTGGACGGCGGCTTCCATTTCCAGTGCGGTAGTGACATCAATGCGCTGCACAAACGGCGGTGTCGGTAGTGATACCGGGCCGCTGACCAGGGTCACGTTCGCGCCCCGCTGCGCGGCGGCGGCGGCAATCGCGAAGCCCATTTTGCCTGAGCTGTGGTTGCTGATGTAACGCACCGGATCCAACGGCTCACGGGTCGGGCCCGCGGTAATCATGAGGTTGAGATGTTGCAAATCTTTGACAGGGGAGGCGAAATGCTGCGCGGCCATCTCCACGATGGTTAACGGATCGAGCATTCTCCCCGGGCCGACGTCGCCGCAGGCCTGGCTGCCGCTGTCCGGTCCCCACAGCAGCAGGCCGCGGGAAGCCAGCGTCTGCAGATTCTGCTGGGTGGCCTGCGCGCGATACATCTGCTGGTTCATGGCGGGCACCACGGCAACCGGGGAAGGGGTGGCAAGACAGATCGTCGACACCAGGTCGTTGGCCATGCCGGCCGCCACGCGGGCGATTAAATCAGCGGTTGCCGGGGCGAGGATCACCAGGTCGGCCCATTTCCCAAGCTCAATATGGCCCATGGCCGCTTCCGCCGCCGGATCGAGCAGGCTGTCGGAAACCGGATAGCCGGATACCGCCTGCAGGCTGAGTGGGGTGATGAACGCTTTTGCCGCCTCCGTCATCGCGACACGCACCTCCGCGCCGCGTTCGCGCAGTCGGCGCACCAGTTCCGGGGTTTTATACGCCGCGATACCGCCGCTGACGCCCAGGACGATTTTTTTACCCGCCAGAGTCATCATGATGTCTTCCTGTTGCCGTAGACCAGAATCCGCGCATCTTATCACAATCCTGTCGTCGTCGTGCCTCTGGTGGGCATTCACTTTGCGAGCGGCTACGCAGGGTGAAAAGCAGTGGGTCGGCAGCGCCGTCAGGCTGTGCCAGGATAGGCAAATTCACCCAGGAGGGCGCATGGACGAAACGGAAAATCTGATGCCACGAGAGAAGATGCTGCAATACGGCATCGAAGCGCTAACGGATGTTGAGCTGCTGGCGCTGTTTCTGCGCGTCGGCACGCGTCGTCAGGATGTGCTCGGCTATGCGCAGGCGTTACTGCAGCGTTTTGGCTCGCTCTACGCTCTGCTTTCCGCGGATAAAGCGCAGCTGATTGCCGTGGATGGACTGGGGCTGGCGAAATATGCGCAACTGAAGGGTATTGCCGAGCTGGCGCGACGCTATTTTAGCTCACAGCTGGTCGAGGAGGCTGCGCTGGTCAGTCCCTCGACGACGCGGGAATTTTTACAAAGCCAGCTTACGGAAGAAGAGCGCGAGATCTTTATGGTGATCTTTTTAGATAATCAGAACCGGGTGTTGAAACATAGTCGCCTTTTTTCTGGTACTCTTAGCCACGTTGAGGTGCATCCGCGAGAAATTGTACGCGAAGCCATCAAAGTGAACGCTGCCGCCGTGATCCTTGCGCATAATCATCCCTCCGGTAGTCCGGAGCCGAGCCAGGCAGACAGGCTGATTACCGAAAGGGTGGTAAAATGTTGTCGATTCATGGAGATACGCGTGCTTGACCATCTGGTTATCGGCCGCGGTGCGTATGTATCTTTTGCCGAGCGTGGCTGGATTTAGCCCCGAACTGGCGATCCTTCGGGATCTTTGTCTGTTCGGGACTTGAGCACATCGCCGAGTCAGCGTATACTACGCCACCTTTGAGAATCTCGGGTTTGGCATTTGGGCCTGGCAGTCGAGAGTTCACATTGAACTGCGATGACCAGGCTGTAAAGCCTGACGAGGCGCCAATACCCCATACGAAGCTCGAGCTAATTTGATTTTTGGAGAATAGACATGTCCCGAGTCTGCCAAGTTACTGGCAAGCGTCCGGTGACCGGTAACAACCGTTCCCACGCACTGAACGCGACTAAACGCCGTTTCCTGCCGAACCTGCACTCTCACCGTTTCTGGGTTGAGAGCGAGAAGCGTTTTGTCACCCTGCGCGTATCTGCTAAAGGTATGCGTGTAATCGATAAGAAAGGCATCGATACAGTTCTGTCTGAACTGCGTGCCCGTGGCGAAAAGTACTAAGTACTTAGAGGAAATAAATCATGGCTAAAGGTATTCGTGAGAAAATCAAGCTGGTTTCTTCCGCTGGTACTGGTCACTTCTACACCACCACGAAGAACAAGCGTACCAAACCGGAAAAAATGGAACTGAAAAAGTACGATCCGGTTGTACGTCAGCACGTTATCTACAAAGAAGCTAAAATCAAATAATTTTAGCCTCCTTGTATAAAAACCCCGCTTCGGCGGGGTTTTTTGTTTTTAAAACTCCCCCATATTGCTTTCACATACTCCCTTTTCAGTCACCTGTCCGTGAAGCACAATACGTCGGGTAAATGGAGGAAAATCATGCCTGAATTACCAGAGGTTGAAACCAGCCGCCGCGGCATCGAGCCGCACCTGGTTGGCGCAACTATTCTGCACGCCATTGTGCGCAATGGACGGCTGCGCTGGCCGGTTTCCGAAGAGATTTATCGCCTGAGCGACGTTCCGGTACTCAGCGTGCGGCGTCGTGCCAAATACCTGCTTCTGGAACTGCCGGACGGCTGGATCATCGTTCATCTCGGGATGTCGGGAAGCCTGCGTATCCTGAGCGAAGAGCTACCGGCCGAAAAACACGATCACGTTGACCTGGTCATGAGTAATGGCAAGGTGCTGCGCTATACCGATCCGCGCCGCTTTGGCGCCTGGCTGTGGACCAAAACGCTGGAAGACCATCCGGTACTGGCCCACCTTGGCCCGGAGCCGCTCAGCGATGAATTTAACGCCGACTATCTTCAGCAGAAATGCGCGAAGAAAAAAACTGCGATCAAACCCTGGCTGATGGATAACAAGCTGGTGGTAGGGGTCGGCAATATCTACGCCAGCGAGTCGCTGTTCTCGGCCGGGATCCATCCCGACAGGTTGGCTTCTTCACTGTCGCGGGAAGAGTGTGAGCAGCTGGTGAAAGTGATTAAGCTGGTCCTGCTGCGTTCGATAGAGCAGGGCGGCACCACGCTGAAGGATTTCCTGCAAAGCGATGGCAAGCCGGGCTATTTTGCCCAGGAGCTGCAGGTCTATGGCCGCAAGGGCGAACCGTGCCGGCTCTGCGGCACGCCGGTTGTCGGGACCAAACATGCCCAGCGGGCGACCTTTTATTGCCGTCAGTGCCAGAAGTAGTTCTCAGGAACAGGAAGGTTTGTAGGCCAGGTCAGCGTAGCGCCACCTGGCACAAAGACCGGGACAGAGCCGGTGTGGATGGGCGGCGCAGTGCAGCGCCAGCCTGCGTGGCTCATGCCCCAGCTGATGCGTTACTTCAGCTTATTCAACAGCGCCTGGTGGACGTTAGCTGGCAGGAAATGAGAAACGTCGCCCTGGTGACGTGCCACTTCCTTCACCAGTGAGGAAGAGATAAACGACCACTCTTTGCACGGCATCAGGAACACGCTTTCCAGCGTTGGCATCAGGTGGCGGTTCATGTGGGCCAGCTGCATCTCATACTCGAAATCCGCCACCGCCCGCAGGCCGCGAATTAAAATATTGGCCTGCTGCGCGCGGGCGAAACTGGCCATCAGGTCGCTAAAGCCGATAACCTCCACGTTAACCAGATGCGCTGTTGCCTGAGTGGCCAGCGCGATACGCTCGTCGAGGGTAAACATCGGCTTTTTGCTCGGGCTCGCGGCGATAGCCAGCACCACTTTATCGAACATGCTCGCCGCGCGGGTGACAATGTCGATATGACCGTTGGTGATGGGATCAAAGGTACCCGGATAGATCGCTTTTGTGCTCATGATTACCCTTTCTCCGAGTAGCCGTGGCTCAGCGCCCACAGCTCGGTATATTTCGTAAACGTATACTGCGCGTTGACCATCGCCAGTAACCAGCCCTGCTTACCGTCCAGCACCCCACCGCGCAGCAGCAGCGTTTTCAGGAACGCGCCCAGGGTATGGCTGAAAATGCCCGCCATCGAGGTCTTCTTGCCCTTGCGGTGGCGCTCAAGCGCCCACGCGGCAGCATACGCCAGCTGTTTTTGCTGGAAGCCAGCGAAGTCGCGGCAGGTCAGATGCAGGAGATCGCCGGTTAGCGGAATGACCTCTGCGCCCAGGCTATCCAGCGATTCATGGACCAGATTATCGTTATAGCGGTAACGGGCGCGTTCGTACAGGCGCAGCACGCGATCGGGATACCAACCGCTGTGGCGCATAAAGCGTCCGAGAAAGTAGTTGCGACGAGCGATGCTGTAGATAGCGCCGCGCTGCGGCGCTGCCAGCACCTTAAGAATAGCCTGCCTGAGTTCTGGCGTGACGCGCTCATCGGTATCGATCATCAACACCCAGTCGCCGGTGGCATAGTCCTGCGCGCGCTGGCGCTGAATACCATAGCCTCGCCAGTCGGTATGGGTATAGACCTGGGCGCCGAGGCGGCGGGCCAGCTCGACGGTGTTGTCGGTACTGCCAGAGTCGAGGACGATGATTTCATCTGCCCAGCTAACGGAGTCCAGACAATCCGGCAGCAGGTCCGCTGCATCTTTGGCGATCATCACCACGGAAAGCCGGTTCGACATTAATGACTCCGTTGCGGCATGTAAGGTTGCAGTAACTTGAGCAGACGCGACAGCGCGCCCTGGTTCTGGTGCAGCACTTCCACCGCGTGACGGCCATACCACAGGCGGTAGTCTTCATCGGTCAGGAGCGTGGACACTTCCCTGACCAGCGAGTCGGCGTCGGTGACCGTGATCAGGCCATCATCCTGCTGCAGCTTGGCGCAGATATCTTTGAAGTTGAAGGTATGCGGCCCCATCAGCACCGGAATGGCATGCGCCGCCGGCTCGAGCGGGTTATGGCCGCCGCGCTCCACCAGGCTGCCGCCAACGAAGGCGAGGTCGGCAATGCCGTAGAGCAGCATCAGTTCACCCATGGTATCGCCAATCACCACCTGGGTACTGGAGGAGGGGATCTCGCCGGTGCTGCGCAGAGTAAAGCTCATTCCGGCCTTTTGCACCATCTCACGCGCGTCGGGGAAGCGCTCCGGATGCCGAGGAACGAGGATCAGCAGCAGGTTCGGGAAGGTCTCCAGCAGTTTTTTATGCGCCTGCAGGATGATTTGTTCTTCGCCGTCGTGAGTGCTGGTGGCAATCCAGACCTTGCGGTGTGGCGCCCATTGGCGGCGCAACGTAATCGCGCGGGCCGCCAGCTCCGGGGTGACGGAGATATCGAATTTCAGACTTCCGGTGACCGCCAGCTGGTTGCGCTTCAGTCCGAGAGCAAGGAAGCGGTTGCCATCCTCTTCATTCTGCGCGGCGATAAGCGTAATACGGCTTAACAGGCGGCGCATAAAACCGCCCAGTTTGGCATAGCCTTTGGCGGAACGTTCAGAAAGGCGGGCGTTGGCGATCACCAGCGGGATCTTACGCTTATGCAGCGCGGCCACCATATTCGGCCATAGCTCGGTTTCCATCACGATAACCAGCTTCGGCTGAACGGTATTCAGGAAGCGGTTCATGGCGCCGGGCAGATCGTAGGGCAGATAGACGTGATGGACATCTTTGCCGAACGCCGACATGGCGCGCTCGGAGCCGGTCGGCGTCATGGTGGTGACGGTGATCGGCATCGAAGGGTAGCGGTGGCGCAGAGCGCGAACCAGCGGAATGGCGGCCAGGGTTTCTCCGACGGAAACGGAGTGCAGCAGAATGCCATCCGGCTCTACCTTGTTCTGACAGAAGCCATAGCGTTCCGCCCAGCGTTTACGATAGGCAGGAGCCTTACGACTGCGCAGCAGCAGCCGCAGCCACACCAGCGGCTGAATAAGGTAAAGTAGGGTGGTATAAAGCAATTCCAAACTATTTATCCGTTCTCTGTTTTGGCGGGCAAATTCTAAGCATTTAGCCCGCGTAAAGCTATCTCTTTGGCGGAAACAGCGGGTTTTTGGTCTATACCGCGTGGCGATAACGCTTAATACGCAGATAACGGCGTCCCAGGCGCCAGCGTAAACGGAAAGTACAGGCGTTTTTCCAGATTAACCGCCAGATACCGCGGTCGAAGAATTCTTTAATAATAACATGCTTTTTCGACTCATCTTTCATGCTGTCGAAGGTGTGGATGATCCCCAGGCCTTCTTTGGCGATCTGCCAGCGACAGGCGGCGATATGGCGCACTTTATCCGGGTAGCGCTGGTTGATCGCCTCCAGCATCTCCAGAATCTTCATATAGTGGCGCGCCGAACGCATCAGCGTGTCGTCGTTGTCCGGCTTATGCGACACCGACTCAGAGTGGATGTAGTAATCATAGAACTGCTGGCTGGTGTACTGCACGCGCTCCGCGGCCAGCAGCGCCTCTGTCGTCCACGGGATATCCTGATGGCGCAGGCCGGGCTCGAAATGGAAGTGGTGCTGGCGGATAAAGTCGTGGCGATAGATGTTGAGCCAGGTGACGTGTAGAAACTTCCGCGAGTCCAGGGCCTGCTTGAGCCAGACATGACCCGGCAGCACGCCGGTCGAGGGCAGGCGATCCAGCGGGAAGATCGGGTGGCTCTCGCGGCGCTTTTCATACACGTAGGTGCCGTTGCAGGTCGCGATATCGAGATGTTCTTTCTCGGCCATCTCCAGCAGCGTGCGATACATGCCCGGATAGAGTTTGTCGTCGATATCCGGAAACGCCAGATATTTGCCGCTGGCGGCGGCGAGGCCGGTATTGCGCGCGACCGAGACGCCCTGGTTTTCTTGCTCCAGTACCTGGACGTTCTGCAGCCGATCCCGCCATTCGGCGATCACCGCCAGGCTGTTGTCTGTCGAACCATCGTTCACCAGGATCAGTTCATAGCTTTCCAGCTGCTGCTGTTCAAGGCACTCAAAGAACTGCGCAAGAAATTTCTCACCGTTGTAGACGGCAGCCACGATGCTCAATAAAGGCGTTTGACTCATAAATCTTCGATCCTGGTTAACTAACGGCGTCAGGTGCGCTGCAGCTGACGGTACTGCTGACAAATGGACACGACGCTGAATTTTTCCAGCGCGGCGTCGTCGATAGTCGGCGGGTTATGGTAAATGCTTTGCATCGTCTGAGCCAGCGCCGGACTGGTCAGATCCGCCAGACCGCGGGCAAGTTCGCCGGTGAGGATCTCGGTGACGCCGCCGGGGCAGCGGGTGCTGGCAACCGGCGTATGCAACAGCAGCGCTTCCACCACCACATTGCCGAATCCTTCGCTATCGGAGCTTAAAACCAGCATCCGTGCGCCTTTGATCCACGGTAAGGGGTTTTTCTGAAAACCCTTGAACCACACCCGATCGTCAACCTGCAGCGTTTTGGCCAGCTGGCGCAGGCGCTGCTCTTGCTCCGGTTTTCCCTGGCCTAACAGCACCAGCGGCGCGTCAATGCCGCTTTGCGCATAGGCTTCGAGCAGGCGGTCGTGGCGTTTGCCCGGATGGAAGCGGCCGACGTGAATCAGATAGTCACCGGCCGGTCGCTCACTGTCGGCTTCCGCCTCGGCGCGCAGAGTGGCGATATCGAAGGGGTTGTAGATAGTTTTCAGCTGTGCCGGACGCAGGGCGAAGGCTTCCACCAGATCGCGTCCCACGGCGTCGGAAACCGCCACCACGTTGCGACCCTGGTAAATTCGCTTAATTTTCTGCTGCTTCATCCAGCGGTCAAAGCCGGTGCGGTGCCCGAGATAGGAGGCAGAGAATACGCCGTGCAGGCAGAACCAGACGTTACGCTCGCGCAGCGCCCGGCTGCGGGCGACGATGCGGTCGGTTTTGTGCAGGTTGGAAAGCACGAGGTCAAATTGCCCCTGCTGTTCGGCCCGGATGACCGCGGCGTCCAGCTGGCGGGCGCGGCGGGACAGCTCGGTCAGCTTGCGCCACGGTTTACGGCAGCGATCGGCCACCACCTGATAGTCGAGACCCTCGGGCAACGGATACTCGCAGACATCGCGCAGCGAAATGAGCGACACCCGATCGCCGTCGCGCAGGAACTGTGCTGCCAGGGTCAGGACCACTTTTTCCGCGCCGCCGCCGGGTAAACCGTCAATCACAAATAAGATGCGCATCGTTATTTCACCAGATCCTGATAAAGAGAAAGCAGCTGGGTTGAGAGTCGCTCGCTGGTGCAGGCCATGATGCGCTCGCGGGCGCGACCACCTTGCGCGGAGCCCAGCGCGCGGGCAGGCAGGGCCATCACCGCCTGCTGCAGCGCCGGGATATCCAGGGCGTCGCAGACGTAACCGTTGTGGCCGTCGACGATAAACTCCGCCCCGCCGCAGCCGGTGGTGGTGATCACCGGCAGACCGCAGGCCATCGCTTCGAGAATGACGTTGGGGAACGGATCGTAGAGGGTGGGCAGCAGCAGACCATCGGCCATCTGATAGAAGGGCAGCGTCTCCGACTGCATGCCGAAGAAGCGCACCCGCGCTTCGCAGCCGAGACTCTTCGCCAGCGCCTGATAGCGCGACTGATCCTTATCTTTGCCAACCACCAGCAGATAGCGATCGGTGGGGGCGATGGCGCGGATTGCCGCCGCCAGTCCCTTGCGCTCAAAGCCGGAGCCGACGTAAATCAGGCAGGTTGCCTGCAGCGGTAGCTGCCATTTGGCGCGTAAGGCGGCAAAGGTGTCTTCGCCCGGCGGTAGAAAACGCTGGTTATCAATGGCGTTATAAATAACGTGGATCTTCTCCGCCGGCAGGCCAAAGTCTTCGATAATTTCGCGCTTGATCATCTCGGCGTTGCAGATCACCCCGCGCAGGTGTGAGCCTTCATACATCTCGCGCTCCGCCTGCATGACGTAGCGATGATAACGGTCGGCGAACAGCAGGCGGCTTTTCCAGGCCGGTAAAATGCGCGAGCGCTGCTGCAGCCAGCGGCGATGAACGCCATCGCCAGCGCGGTAGAGATCGCAGCCGGGAATACGTTCATGGCTCTGCACCAGGTCAAAAGACTCACGCTGCCAGAGCGCGCGCGCGGCGTTGGCAAAGCCGCGCTCGCGGCTGATGCGCCCCCATTTACGTGGGTTACAGATATGGATCTGCCAGTCCGGTTTCACCGGCCCCTGCCATTCGCGGGTGATGACGTTCAGCTGCAGATGACTGCTGTCGAGGGCTTCCAGCGCGCGGGAGACAAACCGTTCTGCGCCGCCGTCCGGGCGGTACTTCTGCCGCACCAGAGCCAGCCTGAATTTACTCATGCCAGTACCTTTTTCGCCGCTGCGATCACGGCGTCGGTAGGAATTAAATCGAGATAACGTTCTTCGGTGTTGGTGTTGATGTCATCCGGGTCGGGTAGCGGACCGAAGTCGCCGGCCCAGATCACCTCGCCTTTCGCCTGCCACGGACGCCAGAAGGTCAGCTTCGAGGGGCCGAACAGGGCGACCAGCGGAGTGCCGAGCGCCGCAGCCATATGCATCGGCACCGAGTCGACGCCGATAAACAGGCGGGCGTGATCGATCACCGCCGCCAGCTGGCGCAGCGTTAACTGGCCGGCTAAAGAGTGCAGACGCGCCTGCGGGCAACCGGCGATGATGGTGTCCACCATCTTCTTCTCTCGATCGTCGGGGCCGGAGGTGAGCACCACCGCGTACCCCTCGGCGGACAGCGCGTTGATCAGCGCACTCATACGATCTTCGCGCCAGCATTTAAAGAACCAGCGCGACGTTGGCTGGATGACGATGTAGTTTTCCCGGAACTCCTCCGACAGCAGGGCGCGGCTGGTGGCCCAGTCTGCTTCGCTGTAGCCCATCCGCGCCGGCGCGTCGTTCAACGGGAGACCGAGCGGAGCGAGAATAGAGAGATTCTGCTGTACCGTATGCAGCTGGTTGTGCTGTTGGGTGGAGGCCAGCGCGGTGTGGCAATAGCGCCAGACCGGGTGGCGGCGCTTCGGAAAATCAAAACCAATCCGCGTCGCGGCGCCGGTCAGTTTGCTGATAATCGCGCTCGGCCACTGGTCAGCGAGGTTAAGCACCATATCGTATCGCTGCTGACGCAGCGTCTGAATGAGCTGCCATTGCATCTTCAACTGATGCCTTTTTCCCTGCTTTTTCCAGCGGCGATCGAGACCATAAATATGATGGATATCGGGGTTGGCGGCGAGCATATCCCGGGTCTCTTCATACAGCAGCACATCCACGCTGGCGGCGGGATACTGCTGTTTCAGCGCGTGAATAAGCGGCGTGATCAGCAGCATGTCGCCATGATGGCGCAGCTTAATGACCAGGATCCGCGCCGGGTTCAACGGGCCGCGGGAGAGGGTTTCAGGCGTCATACTCTGTTCTTCATCCAGGATAAGGGTTCCGATTCTAGGGGATCAGACAGATTGAGAGAAGCGTTGTATTGCTCTACCATGACCCGATACGTATGGCCTGAGGACGTTTTCGTGCACAATCCCGCATTTCTCATCACGATTGATACAGAGGGCGATAACCTCTGGCAAAAACATGACAGCATCACCACCGAGAATGCGCGTTATCTCCCGCGTTTTCAGCAGCTTTGCGAAAAGTATGGCTTTAAACCGGTCTATTTGACCAACTATGAAATGGCCATCGACCCCTTTTATATCGAATTCGCCAGAGACGTGATTGCCCGCGGCACCGCGGAAGTCGGCATGCATCTGCATGCGTGGAACAGCCCGCCGACCGAGCCGCTGACCGCCGATGACTGGCGGCATAAGCCTTATCTCATTGAATACAGCGATGCCATGATGCGTGAGAAGGTCGACTATATGACGCATCTGCTGGAGGATACTTTCCAGACCAAAATGGTCAGCCATCGCGCCGGGCGCTGGGCCTTTGACGAGCGCTATGCGCGTCTGCTGGTGGAGCACGGTTATCAGGTGGATTGCTCGGTGACCCCGCGGGTGAACTGGAAGACCGCCAAGGGAGCGCCGCAGGGCGATGGCGGGACCGATTATCGCCGCTTCCCGCAGCATGCCTATTTTCTCGATGAAAATGATATCAGCCGCGAAGGCCACTCTCCGCTGCTGGAAGTGCCGATGAGCATTCAGTACAAGCACTCAGCGTGGATGAACAGCGTGAAGCAGGGCTACGATCGCCTGCGGGGTAAAGTGCGTTCCCCCTCCGTACACTGGCTGCGTCCGATGGGCGGCAACGTGGAGACGATGAAAAAAGTCGTCGAACAAACGTTGACGCAGGGCAATGACTACGTGGAATATATGCTCCACTCTTCAGAGTATATGCCCGGCGGCAGCCCCACGTTCCAGAATGAACGGGATATTGAGCGTTTATACGCTGACCTTGAAGCCTTTTTTAGCTGGCTGGCGCCGCAGGTGAAGGGCATGACGTTGGCAGAATATTACCAGCGGAAAATCACACAGCGCTAACACAGCTCAAGGTACCGTATGCGTATCCTTAAACAATTAACGCGGAAAAAGAATGCTTTTTTCCGCGGCATTAAATTTAATTTAATTAACTATCGATACAGAAATAAGCCGGCGCGTAAAGCCTTCGACCCAGCGGCTGTCCGCCGCGTACTGCTATTGCGCCTGGACGATAAAGTCGGGGATATGGTGGTCACGACCGGCTGCGCCAGAATACTGGCCGAACGGGGATATCAGGTTTCGGTGTTAACCGGACCAATATGCTGCGAAATATTAGCAGGCTCAGAATTCATTCAGCAAGTATATTTATATCGGCCGCGCATGTCCTTAAATACGTTGCGGGCGGTAGGTTTTGATGCAGTTATCGATTTTGATGACGTCACCAGCTATGAACGCTTTAAATTACTCGCCGATTTACGGGCGGCCAGCGTGATTGGTTTTAATAAAGATCAATATAAACTTTACGATCATTCGATCGCTTTTTTTGACAGCAACAGCCATATTTCCCAGCGCTATAAACAGGTGGTGAAACTGTTTGGCATCGTTGACGACCACCCGTATCACTATCATCTCCCCGGCTGCCGCCATGAGCGGGAGAAAGTGGCTCGCTTGCTTTCCCAGGCCGGAGAGGTCGAACTGCGTATCGCCATTAACCCTTTTACCGCGTCTGAGGATAAAGACTTCTGTCGTCACCAGGTGGCGACCCTGGTCGAGCGGTTACGCGCCCTACCTTACCGGGTCTGTATCGTGATGGTGGGGCGTAGTGAGAAAATCCGCCAGCTGGGGCTGGATATGGCGCTGTATATCGCCGACAGCACCATCAACTCCGCCGTCGAAGTGATCCGCAGCTGTGATTTAGTCATTACGCCAGACACCTCGATCGTGCATATCGCCCGGGCCTTCGATAAACCGATGGTGGCGGTCTATAACAAGCGCAAACTCAAGGATACCGGGCTGCCCGGCTATCACATCTGGGCGCCGGGCTATGACAAGGCGAAACAGATCGTCTGTGAAGAAGCGAATGTCGCCGATGTGGCGATTGAGTCGGTGTGGCCCGTGATTAAAGAGCAGGCCGACCGGCTGGTCGCCGCCCGCAGTTGATTTAAAAGTGAATATAAAAAAGGGCCGCTGACGGCCCTTTTTGTTAGCGTTTTTCCGCCAGCCCTTTGCTGAGCGCGATGCCCAGCGGCAGCCAGAACAGCACCCAGGTTTCCCGGGGGTTGCTGATGATAAACATCCCCTGCGAGGCCATAAACACCAGCGCGTAAAACAGGATCGCCAGACTGTAGCGGCTGTCGGTGCGGCGCTTGCGCCACGCCTGCCATAGCCCGCAGACAATGACCGCCAGCAGCAGCAGTAACCCCAGGATGCCGCCTTTCAGCAGGGCGCCCATATACACGCTGTGGGTGGTGGTGATGTGCTCGCCGCTGTAGTTGATGAAATCCAGTTCATAGCTGAAACCGCGCCCCAGCCACGGCTGGCTGGCCATCTCCGACAGCGTATGGTGCCAGATGCTCAGGCGCAGCCCGCTTTGGGTGCCAAGCTCCTCGAAACGGGCGAGCAGCATGTCGCCCACCGGCGTCATGACCAAAAGCAGCGCTACCAGCACAGCCAGCGCCGCGGCGATCAGCAGATTGCGGCGGGTGAAGACGTGCAGGTGCAACGTGCAGCCGACCGCCAGCACCAGGGCGATGATCGGCCCACGGCTTTGGGTGAGCAGCAGCATCACCAGCATGATGAC
>NZ_PJDK01000058.1:0-34856 GCF_002837615.1 Klebsiella sp. X1-16S-Nf21 | reverse complement strand
AGAAACGATTAAAGATCTGGAAGGTTACCGCGCCCGGCTTGAGGCGGGGAAGCCCTGCCCGCTGTGCGGATCCTGTGAACATCCGGCGATTGAGCAATACGCCTCCCTAACGGTCACGGATAATCAGCGCCGCCGCGACGCGCTGGAAAAAGAGGTCGCCGCGCTGAAAGAAGAAGGTCTGCTGGTCCTCGGGCAGGTCAACGCCCTGACGCAGCAGCTCCAGCGTGAGACCGAAGCGGCCCGGCGGCTCACAGAGGAAGAGCAAGCGCTCACTAAAGCGTGGCAGGAAACCTGCGCCGCTCTGCAGGTCACGCGGGATATTGCGCAAGAGATAAACGACTGGATGCAGGAGCAGGAGCGCTACGAGCAGCAGCTCTATCAGCTCAGCCAGCGTCTGATGTTACAGAGCCAGCTCAACGACCAGCAAGCGCTGGAGCGCCAGGCTCACCAGCAGCTGGAGACCACGCGCCAGGGGCTGGAGAACGCCCTGCAGACGCTGTCGCTCAGCCTGCCGGAAGAAGGCGCAGAAGCCGCCTGGCTGCACGCTCGCGAAAGCGAATTTGCCCGGTGGCAGGCGCAACAGACGCGGCATGGCGTGCTCCAAGAGCAGATCGCCGCCCTGAAACCGCTGCTCGATACGCTGCCGCCCGGCGATGAGGATGACGCGGAGGCTGAGCCGGTGATCCCGGACAACTGGCGCGAAATCCACGAGGAATGCCTGTCGCTGCACAGCCAGCTTGTCGCCCAGCAGCAACTGGAGACCGAAGAAACGGCGCGCGTACATCAGTCACAGACGCAATTCACGACTGCCCTGGCCGCCAGCCGCTTCAACGATCGGGAGGCGTTCCTCGCCGCACTGCTGGATGACGAGACCGCCCAGCGGCTGACGCAGTTAAAACAGTCGCTTGAGCAGCAGCTTCAGCAAGCGACGGTGCTCTGCGAGCAGGCGACTCAGCAGCAACAGGCACATCTGGCGCTGCGGCCGCAAGGATCAGACGCGGACGGCCCCACCCTGCAAACGCAGCTGCACGCCCTGGCCCAGCGGCTGCGGGACAACACGACCCGTCAGGGTGAGATCCGCCAGCAGCTCAGGCAGGATAATGAAAGCCGCCAGCAGCAGCAGGCGCTGGGGCAGCAGATTGCAGAGGCGGCGCAGCTGGCGGACGACTGGGGCTATCTGAATTCGCTGATCGGCTCCAGCACCGGCGACCGGTTCCGCAAATTCGCCCAGGGGCTGACGCTGGATAATCTGGTCTGGCTGGCAAACCAGCAGCTCAACCGCCTGCACGGCCGCTATCTGCTGCAACGCAAGGCCAGCGAGGCGCTGGAGCTGGAGGTGGTCGATACCTGGCAGGCCGACGCCGTGCGCGACACCCGCACTCTCTCCGGCGGCGAAAGTTTCCTCGTCAGCCTGGCGCTGGCCCTGGCGCTGTCAGACCTGGTGAGCCATAAGACACGGATTGACTCCCTGTTTCTCGATGAAGGCTTTGGCACCCTCGACAGCGAAACGCTGGATACGGCGCTGGACGCCCTGGATGCCCTTAACGCCAGCGGCAAAATTATCGGGGTGATCAGCCACGTGGAGGCAATGAAGGAACGTATTCCGGTGCAGATCAAAGTGAAGAAGATAAATGGCCTGGGCTACAGTCGGCTGGACAGAGTGTTTGCGGTGGAGTGAGGTCTGAATTATGGCGATGTCCCCTTACCCTAACCCTTTCCCGGAGGGAGAGGGAACCGTCCGGCGCCGGTCTGTAATTTCGCACGCTATTGCGATTCCCCTCTCCCTGCAGGATGAGGGGTTCCCGGCCACTGCCTCTACCACCCGCACCGTACCGCTTTTCTCCCTCTCCCTGCAGGGAGAGGGCCGGGGTGAGGGGGAGCGGTTCAGGTCCCCTGGAGCGGCCACAGCCAGGCCGCGCCGCGTACTCCGCTGGAGTCACCGTGCAACGCTTTGCGGATCGGCGTTTCACACTCGCCGCCGAAGACCCACTGCTTCACCAGGTCCGGTACCGTTTGATACAGACGCTCGACGTTGCTCATCCCGCCGCCCAGCACGATAACGTCCGGGTCGAGGATATTCACCACGTGGGCCAGCGATTTCGCCAGCCGCTGTTCATAGCGGCTCAGCGCCAGTTCGGCCTTTTCGTCACCTTCGCCCACCAGACGCATAATCTCGCTGCCGGTTAACCCCTTGCCGCTCAGCCGCTGGTAGTCGGTGGCAAAGCCGGTGCCGGAGATAAAGGTTTCGATACATCCCTGTTTACCGCAGTAGCAGGGCACTTCGGCGCGATAGCGCAGCTCATCGTCGTTCATCCACGGCAGCGGGTTATGCCCCCACTCGCCGGCGTTACCGTTGCCGCCGATATGCGCCCGCCCGTTGAGCGCCACCCCGGCGCCGCAGCCGGTGCCGATAATCACCGCAAACACCGTTTGCGCCCCCGCCGCCGCGCCGTCCACCGCCTCCGACACCGCCAGACAGTTGGCGTCGTTGGCCAGCCGGACTTCACGCTCAAGGCGCAGGCTGAGATCCTTATCAAAGGGCTGGCCGTTGAGCCAGGTCGAGTTGGCGTTTTTCACCACCCCGGTATAGGGCGAAATTGCGCCAGGAATGCCCATCCCCACGGTACCCTGCTGCCCGGTCGCCTGCTCGGCCATCGCCACCAGGGTGGCGATAGTCTCGATGGTTTGCCGGTAGTCCTCACGCGGCGTGGGTAACCGGTGGCGAAACAGCTGCTCTCCCTGGTCGCTCAGGGCTATCACTTCGGTTTTTGTTCCACCTAAATCAATACCAATACGCACGCTCAGCTCCTCACCCCGATTAACAATGCAAGCATAGCGACAATTCGCTATCATGCCCGCCTGATTTAACGACAAAGCCGTGGAAATTATCATGCTGTGGTTCAAAAATTTAATGGTTTACCGTCTCAGCCGCGATATCGAATTGCGCGCCGAGGAGATGGAAAAACAGCTGGCCGAGCTGACATTTACCCCGTGTGGCAGCCAGGATATGGCGAAAACCGGTTGGGTGTCGCCGATGGGATCGCACAGCGACGCGCTGACGCATACGGCAAACGGCCAGATCATTATCTGCGCGCGTAAAGAAGAAAAGATCCTGCCGTCGCCGGTGATCAAGCAGGCGCTGGAGGCGAAGATCCAGAAGCTGGAAGCCGATCAGGGCCGCAAGCTGAAGAAGACCGAGAAAGATTCCCTGAAAGATGAAGTGTTGCACTCGCTGCTGCCGCGCGCCTTCAGCCGCTTCAGCCAGACGATGATGTGGATCGATACCGTTAACGGCCTGATCATGGTCGACTGCGCCAGCGCGAAGAAAGCGGAAGACACGCTGGCCCTGCTGCGTAAAACCCTCGGTTCGCTGCCGGTGGTGCCGCTGACCCTGGAGAATCCGATTGAGCTGACGCTGACCGAGTGGGTCCGCTCCGGCACCGTGGCGCAGGGCTTCCAGCTGCTGGATGAAGCCGAGCTGAAAGCGATGCTGGAAGATGGCGGCGTGATCCGCGCCAAGAAACAGGATCTGGTCAGCGACGAAATCGCCGTGCACATTGAGGCCGGGAAGGTCGTCACCAAGCTGGCGCTGGACTGGCAGCAGCGTATTCAGTTTGTGATCTGCGACGATGCGTCAATTAAGCGCCTCAAGTTCTGCGATGAATTACGTGACCAAAACGAAGATATCGATCGGGAGGATTTCGCCCAGCGCTTTGACGCCGACTTTATCTTAATGACCGGCGAGCTGGCTGCCCTGATCCAAAGCCTGGTAGAAGGGCTCGGCGGCGAAGCGCAGCGCTAAGCGCCGCTTTCCTTCCTGCCAGGCAGGAAGGAAAAAACAACCCGGCGGCAGGCGCCGGGTGTCACTCTGGCTTACAGATAGCGGCACAGATAAGAGGTTGGCTCAGCCACCTGCAGATGAAATTCGCTGTTGCCTGGCACATTGAAAACTTCGCCGGCGGCGTAAACTTTCCACTCAGTCTCACCCGGCAGCAGGACATTCAGCGCCCCGCTGACCACCGTCATCTCTTCCGGCTGCGCCGTACCAAAGGTGTATTCCCCTTCCGCCATCACGCCAACGCTGGCGCGACCGGTACTGCTGCTGGTGAAGCCAATGGATTTCACTTTTCCGTCAAAGTATTCATTGCTTTGAAGCATAAACAAGCCCTTCTGATCGTCGGTTAAAGGCTCAATATAGGGGGCGCTCCTTGCCCCTGTCACGTGAAATTAACACATTAGACCAATAGTTCTGCCGCCAGTCGGGAAACCAGCACATTCGACAGCAAAACCGGGACGTCCAGGGCTTTTTGTAACACATCGCGGTGATGCTGATAGTAACCGAGACAGTCGAGCACCAGCACGTCGGCGCCCTGCTCCAGCAGCGTTTTGCCGGCGCTTAATAACTCACTGTCGCTGCCGGTAAAAGGGTTGGCCAGCGCGTAGTACGGCGACTTTTCCAGCGAGAGCCACTTTTGCCGCTGCATAGGCATGATCTCTTCCACCGGCACGATCACCCCCACCTGATGCCCATCGACGATCGACGCCACCAGCGGCGGGATGATCCGCTGCGGCTCAAGAAGGATCGCATGGTGGGTGGTAAAACCGCTTAACTGTTCGGAGCTAAGCAACAGGATCACATCATAGTTCTGCCGATCCAGCATCGCGATCACGCTGCGGATATCGCGTTCAATTTTCTGCCGCGATACCATCACCAGCTGGTTATCATTGAGCAAGGTCAGCAGGCCCTGCTCGCCGTCACCCACCGCGTACTCTTTGGTTACCTCAGCATGTGTCATATCGCCCAGCAAACTAATGTGGGTGATCTGTTCTTCCCTGATATGTTCGGTCAGGAGCGGCAACACTCCCGCCAGCGGCACAACGCCGATGGTCAAAATTGCCATCGTTGCACTACTCATATCATGTACCTTTTCACTACCACTGCTTCAAGACAGACTTACCACACACGGCATCCGCCCCCCCTGGTGAGTAAAAATCAACCGTCGAGAAGCGTAGCAGTTCCGCGCCGCGGTTGAATGTAAAGATTGCCGGGCGACAGCGGCGTGCCTGAAAAATCCGTGTGTTAGATATTCATTAGTACGACTGATAAATAAAAAATGTGAGATACGCCCGATATTGCCAGTATGGCCGGCAATCCGGGCTCAGGGGTTACGACTTATCAGGATCTTCATAGCGCCGCTTGGCATCCACGGCTTCCTGCTCGGTAGGATGTTCGCTGATCAGCGAATTGGGTTCAGGATAATCCGCGCGGAGTTGATACCAGGTGACGGTCTGACCCTGCGGGCCTTTCTCTACCGCAACCACGCGCGCTTCTCTCGGATATGGGGGCCTGTTTGGCATAGTTCTTCCTTCTTCTGGTATCAGAACTATCAAGTATAGGCGCCCCTCGCCGCCTTAATGTAAGTAAATTCTTAACTTACCGGGGTTGCCGTCGCGCCGCACAGCATGGTCATAATCTGCTCCACCACCCGATCCGGGGAGGCCGTGGCATCGACAATATGATGGGCGGCATCACGGTATAAGGCTTCGCGCTGCGCCAACACCTCGCCCACTTCCTCACGTACCGGCTTACCGGTAAGCGTCGGCCGCTGTTCGGCTTTTGGGTAGGCCTCCAGACGATCAATGAGCGCCGACACCGAGGCCTGCAGATAGATCACCACGCCGTTCTCCCGCATAAACTGGCGATTACCTTCCGCCAGCACAATACCGCCGCCGGTGGCGATCACCGTATTCGGCAGAGTCACGGCCTTCAGCGACAGGGTCTCCAGTTCGCGAAAACGCGCCCACCCTTCTGCCTGCACGATCTCTGCCACCGTCCGCTGCTCATGGGCCTGCAGCCGATGATCGGTATCGGAGAACTGAAAATGCCGCGCTCGCGCCAGCGCATGACCGACGGTGGTTTTACCGCAGCCGCGTGGCCCGATGAGAAAGATTGGCTGTGTCATGACCGAAGACCCCCTGGTTCCGCCTGTCGTAAAATATGAAAACGAAAGAACGTATTATCGCTGTTTGTTCCGTAACGTAGTCGTAAACAAAACGTTACACAACTTCTTTACACCCCATCACCACAGTGACAAAAGGGGTTCTTGATGTAAACTTATCATTGCATTAAGTGTTTAACCAGCTTTACTTTCGGCTGGGCGTTATTTTTTATCCAACGCTGGCGTAAACGGTAACACATTTATGCATAGCTTTACGAAGCAACATATTTACAACATCGTGTTTCAGACGCACCCTGATGCCTATTCGACAGTGTGACAGAGGAATGTAACATGCAATCTGAAGAACAACGCCTTATTGATGGACTGTTTTCCCGGCTAAAAGAGGCTGAGGCGCACAGTGCATCGCGCGATACCAGCGCCGAGGAGCGGATTGCCCAACATGTGAGCGCGCAGCCGGCGGCCCCCTACTATATGGCGCAAACCATTCTTATCCAGGAAGCCGCGATTAAACAGCTTAACGATCGCATCCAGGCGCTGGAGAGCCAGGTCAGCCAGCTGCAGGCGGCGAAGCCCAGCAGCGGCGGATTCCTCTCCGGCCTGTTTGGCGGTGGCGGCTCGTCACGCGGCTCTGACCCCATCCCGGGCGCGGAGCAATACGGTCGCCCGCAGGCCAGCGCCCAGCCGCAGTATGCCTCGCCGCAACAGCAACCGAACTATGCCCCGCAGGCAGCGGCACGCGGCGGCGGCTTTATGGCGGGCGCGCTGCAAACGGCCGCAGGCGTAGCGGGCGGCGTGGTGCTGGGCAATATGCTGACCAACATGTTCAGCGGCTCGCACCCGCAGGAGATCGTTAATATCATCGAAGAGCAGCCGCAGCCTGATGCCGCCGCGCAGGACGCCACCGCGGGTGACGATCCGTTCCGCCAGGGAGACGATCAGTTCCTTGCCGACAACACCTGGAACGACGACTTCGACGCCGGCTTTGGCGACGATGATATTGGCAGCGACGACGGTAGCTGGGTTTAACCCTGCTGACGCTTAACCGCCAGCAACCACTTCTCCAGCTCGGCGGCAAACTGTTGCCGGTCGCGCTGCGATAAACTATCCGGGCCGCCGGTCTGCACGCCGCTGGCCCGCAATGTCTCCATAAAATCCCGCATCGTCAGGCGCTCGCGGATCGTCGCCTCACTGTAGCGTTCCCCGCGCGGATTCAGCGCCGCCCCGCCCTTCGCCAGCACCTCTGCCGCCAGCGGGATGTCGGCGGTGATGACTAAATCTCCCGCCGCGCACTGGCGAACGATTTCGTTATCCGCCACGTCAAAACCTTGCTCAACCCGCAAAGTGCGGATGAAACGCGACGGCGGCACGCGCAGCGGCTGATTCGCCACCAGCGTCACCGGGGTCTGGGTACGCTCTGCCGCGCGGAACAAAATCTCTTTAATCACGTTCGGACACGCGTCCGCATCTACCCAAATAGCCATGCCAGCTCCTGTTACCTGCAATAAGTGACGCCAATGTTACCTGCTTTTCTCCCCCATGAAAGCGCCAGGATGGTAAGCTAATCAGATCGTAACGAAAAAAGCAGAGGGGAATGGTGATGGATAAGAAAATTGGCTTTATCGGCTGCGGCAATATGGGTAAGGCCATTCTGGGTGGACTGATCGCCAGCGGCCAGGTACAGCCGGGACAAATCTGGGTCTACACCCCGTCGCCGGATAAGGTTGCGGCTCTGCGCGACCAGTATGGCATCAACGCCGCCGGGAGCGCTCAGGAAGTGGCGCAGATTGCCGATATCGTCTTCGGCGCGGTTAAGCCGGGGATCATGACCAAAGTGCTGGGCGACGTCGCCTCAAGCCTGAATAAAGAGTCGCTGGTGGTCTCCATCGCCGCCGGGGTCACGCTTGAGCAACTGGCGCGCGCCCTCGGTCACGATCGCAAAATTATTCGCGCGATGCCCAATACGCCGTCACTGGTCAACGCCGGTATGACCTCCGTCACGCCTAACGCGCTGGTGAGCAGCGAAGATGTGGCCGAAGTGCTGACCATTTTCCGCTGCTTTGGCCAGGCGGAACAAATTGCCGAGCCGATGATCCATCCGGTGGTGGGCGTGAGCGGCTCCGCGCCGGCCTATGTCTTTATGTTTATCGAAGCGATGGCCGATGCCGCCGTCCTCGGCGGCATGCCGCGCGCCCAGGCCTATAAATTCGCCGCCCAGGCGGTAATGGGCTCCGCCAAAATGGTGCTGGAGAGCGGCGAGCATCCGGGGGCGCTGAAAGATATGGTCTGCTCGCCTGGCGGGACCACCATCGAAGCCGTCCGCGTACTGGAAGAGAAAGGGTTCCGCTCCGCGGTGATCGAAGCCATCACCCAGTGTATGGAGAAATCAGAGAAACTGAGCCGCTCCTGAGCCTGAGAGGGTAGGCAGCAATGCCCTGAGTGTTCAAAGAAGAAGGGAGCGGATAAGCGCTCCCTTTTTTTCAGGCTTTCTTCAGGCAGGTACTCATGAAGGTACTGCGTTCATCACCCTTCAACGATTTTGCCGAGGCCGCTTTGTTGCAGTCGCTCATCTTCTGCTGCTGAGGGGTGAGCGCTTTTCCTTGCGACGTAGTGGTCTCTTTTTTCAGGCACTGGCTCATAAACGTTTTGCGCTCATCTCCTTTCAGCGCTTTGGCTGACGCTTGCTGATTGCAGTCCGTCATCTTTTGCTGCTGTGGAGTGGGCGTTTTTTCTGCCGCGCCAACCGCGCTGATAAAGATCAAGCCAAACAGTAGAGTCATTAGTAAGGTTATTTTCATCGCACCATCCTTCTGTGAGTGGATCGTTGTAAGTCTGGACGCAGATAGAAAAAAAACCAGCCGGTGACGCGATTTCGCCACCGGCAGCGACTTATTTCAGACTCAGGGCGGCTTTCATGGTCGAGAACAGGTCGGTCTGGTCGGTCAGGCCGACGACGTTAGCCGCGTGTGGACCGTAGGCCGCAATGCGCAGCTGGGTGCCGGTATGCTCCATCGACTCTTCCTCAGAGTTGCCGTAGCTCATGACCATCACTGCGCCATCGTGGGTATTCAGAGCCTGGGTCAGTCCCGGGGCTTTGCTGTCCGCCGGAATGATCTGGCTGGCGTGCGCATGGTCGGCGGTGACGATCACCAGGGTATTGCCGTCTTTTCGCGCAAACTCCAGCGCCTTCTGCACCGCTTCGTCGAGGTCTACGGTTTCGCCGATCTGGCCACACGGATTCGCCGCATGATCCTGTTTATCGATGGAAGCGCCTTCCACCTGCAGGAAGAAACCTTTCTCGTTGCGGCTCAGCAGGTCAATCGCTTTCTCCGTCATCTGCGCCAGCGTCGGCACCGAGGCGTCGCGTTTCGGGTTTGGCGTACAGGTCACCGGCGCCTTATCGATATTGCCGTGATAAGACGCCTTCGGCCCTTCCCAGCGAACCGGCATATTGCCATCGGCGAAGAGTCCCAGCAGCGGCTTAGCCTGACTGGCGTCAGTCGCGGCGGCAAGGGAAGCCGCGTCGGTCACAATCTGGTAGCCGCGCGCTTCCGCCTGCTCGCGCAGGGTTTTGCCCTGCCACTCGCCCGCCGTCGCCGTTTCGGCAAAGGTCTTCGCCCCGCCGCCTAAGGTGACATCCGGCCGGGCGTTCAGCAGCTGTTCGGTAATGGAGCCTTTGCCCCCTTTCTCCAGCGCATTGCTGGGGCATTTTTCACTGGTGACCGTGGGGCCGTAACATTTACGCGATGTCACATGCGCCACCAGCGCTGCGGGGGTGGCGTCCTGCAGCTCGGCGGTGGAAACGTTGCCGGTGGCCAGCCCCGCCGCTTTCGCCAGCTCGAGGATGGTCTGATGCGCGTTCTCATGAATATCGACGCCCAGCGCGCCGTTATAGGTCTTGACGCCGGTGGTCCAGGCGGTGGCGGACGCCGCCGAGTCGGTCACGTAGTCCGGTTTCCCGGTTTTTTTATCCAGCGAATAGTGCGTGTACTGCCCGGTTAACGGCAAGGCGTCAATCCCTTTAAAGAAACCGCCTGCCCCTTGCGCATAATTTCGCGCAGCGGTAATTTCCGAATCACCCATGCCATCGCCAATCAGCAAAATAACGTTTTTAGCTGGCTTATTGATTAACGAGGCGCGCAGCGCTTCGGTTTGATCGCCGGTTAAACGACGCGCGCCGCCGGGAGTGGTGATATCTCCCTGCGCAGCGCGATTTTCCAGAACCGGCGCAGCAGTGGTTTCTGCATGAATAACCGGCGAGCCCAGCAGAGGAACCAGGGCAATAAACAGGGCGCTTAATTTCACTTTTGTCATCTCCATGTAAAAAATACTTAAAAAAAACAAAACGAGGGAGACTTTATAAAAGGGAGATGACAGAAAAATGACGGCATCCTTGTCGTGTCATAAAGACTAGCTACGAGGATGCCGCAACAGCTTCTTTAGATATTGCTGCAGCAGCATCGCATCCTGGTCGTTGACCGGCGGACAGGGCGTCACCTGGTCAATCGCCTGTTCTATATCCTGAATCAATGCCTGCTGGGCATCATGCTCCATATGGCGCAATAATGCGGTGACCACGATCTCCAGCGCTTCAACCTGCACCGTCAGTTCCTTTGCTTCTTCTTCCTTTTGCGCCAGTTTAACCAGTAACTCAGCAATGAGATTCTTCATAGCACCAGTTCCTTATGCGAGGCCTGTTTTTGATTGGGATGTCATACCCGATGACGGACCTCAGAATTACTTAAAATAAGAATCATCGCAATACCCAATATACAGCGAAACGTTTTACCACAACAAAATACCACTATAAATAGTATTGTTTAATCATGGTCGGGGATGGTTATAACCAGATGGCGCAGGAAATAATAAAATGGAATAGCGCTCACGGCATGGCGATAACAAAAAGTAATGGTAAATGTACCGACGGTGAATAACGCTGACGGTATCGCGATAAATACCGTCAGCAGAGGTTCAGGCGTTAGCCCGGCGGGTGCGGCGCAGCATCCATGCCAGCTGCCAGAGGTTAATGAAAACGATAATGGCGGTAGCAATAAACACCCAGCGGAAGCCGGCCATCGCCGATACAGAGGCGCCAATCAGCGGCCCGGCGACGTTGCCCAGATACATAAACGACTGGTTATAGCCAAAGATGCGTCCGGTGACGCTGTCGCTGCTGTATTTCAGCAATAAAGTCTGCACCGCCGGGAGCATCGCGCCATCGGCAAAGCCGAGCAGGAAACGCAGCGTACCCAATTGCAGCGGGGTGGTGACAAAAGACATGGCGAAAAACATCACCACTGCGCAGCAGAGCGTCGCGAGCAGGATCCGCGAGGTACCGATGCGATCGCCTAACTTACCCAGCCGTGGCGCAGAAATCAGCGCCGACACGCCAGGCACCGCGGCGATCATCCCGGCCAGAAAGGCGATATTGTTGCTGTCCGGCGCCATCGACTTGATAAACAGCGCCAGGATCGGGCCAATTGAGCCGTTGCACAACTGGATCACCAGGGTGGTGAAGAACAGGCTGATCACCAGCCCCGGATAGGGTAAAGAGGCAAGGACTTGTTTTCCGGTGAGGCGCTCGCTTTTACTGACCTGAGGGCGCCCTCCCTCTTTGATCAGAAACAGGGTCACCAGAAAACTGATGGTCAGCAGGATCGCCGTAATAAAAAAGACCATCCGCAGCCCGACGTGGTCCGCCAGGAAGCCGCCCAGCAGCGGGCCGCCGATCACGCCGCTGATTTGCGCGGTTGATAGCGTGCTCAGCGCCCAGCCGCTGCGCTCGCGCGGCACCTGGGAGGCCACCAGCGCCATGGCGTTGGGGATATAACCGGAGGTTAAGCCCATGATCGCCCGCAGGATAAACAGCTGCCAGACGTTAGTGGCGAAGGCCTGCAGTAAAATAGCAATCGCCATCCCCAGCGAGGCACGCAGCAGCATCAGCTTGCGGCCTTTGCGGTCTGCCAGGCTCCCCCACATCGGCGAGACGATCGCCGAGACAAGAAAAGTCACGCTGAAGGTCAGCCCCGACCACATCGACAGCGCTTCATGCGAGGTAACGCCCAGCTGGGAGACGTAGAGGGGCAAAAAAGGGAGAATTTGACTGATCGCCAGGCCGGTAAAAAAGCAACCAAACCAGACGGAGATGAGATTAACCTTCCAGGATTCCATAACTACGCGTATTCATTAATGATTTGCCAATTATTACCTAGCTTAGCAATTTCATTCCACTGGTGTACTACCATAGATGCGCTGGCGGTGAGTTTGGTGTTTTATGAGTGCGGATGAGAACCTGACGAAGCATTTTCTGGTCATTTAGGCTGCTCACAGCGCTTTATGCTCAAAAGCAGAAGCCCTGCCCGCGCATCCCCAGATGAAAATGATTGGCGTGAGCCGCATTGTACTCTGGCCCCAGCGCGTTGCCGAAGTAGTGGCAGCTGTTGTTCAACAGCGCCGCCAGCCAGGGATGCGAGGTCTCGCTCCGCCAGCCCTGCAGGACGCTGACGCGTCGGCCGTCCGCCAGGCGGAAACCGCTGACGTCCAGCGCGTCCGCCGTGGCGTGTTCACTGCGCCGCGCCTGTTGCCGATGGTAGATATTGCGGCAGGCGAAGCTGCCGAGATGATCGATCTGGCGCAGATCGCTTGCCATCAGTTGACGGGTCAGCGGTTTCGCCTGCTGCTCGACATACAGCGCACTGCTCAGCGCCAGCGGGCAGCTGGCGAGGAAACTGCTGCTCAGCGTCACGCTGCCAAAATTCGCTACCCGCACCACGTTATGCAGCGGGCAGCTTCCCTCGCTGTCGGCCACCGGCTGGCTGGCGATAAGCCGCCGGCGATTGGCTTCCGCCAGCAGGGAGGCGCACTGGTCTGCCGTCAGCCTGCGTAGCTTGAATGACGTCAACCAGCCCGGGGGATCGTTAAGCGCCAGCGGCGCCAGCGGATTCAGGTGCGGCGGCAGAGAGCGGTATCCTAACAGGCCCGCGCCGAGCAGCCCGGCCAGCACCAGCAGCGTCTTTCCTCTCACGCCCACTCCCGTCAATTGATCAGGTAAATATTATGGCAGGCAGGCAGCGGTTTCACATGGTATGTTATGCCCTTTGATGTTATCTGGATGGAAGTTGAAATGGCAAAGATGAGGGTTGGGATCGTTTTTGGCGGCAAGTCGGCGGAGCATGAAGTGTCGCTGCAGTCAGCGAAGAATATCGTGGAAGCGATTGATAAATCGCGCTTCGATGTGGTTCTGTTGGGTATTGATAAACAGGGGCTATGGCACATCAACGACGCCGGCAACTACCTGCTCAATGCTCAGGATCCTGCCCGCATTGCCCTGCGTCCTTCCACGGTGACCCTGGCGCAGATCCCGGGCCGCGAAGCACAGCAGCTGATTAACGCCGACAGCGGCCAGCCGCTGGCGGCTATCGATGTGATTTTCCCCATCGTCCACGGCACGCTGGGCGAGGATGGCTCCCTGCAGGGGATGCTGCGCATGGCGAATCTGCCTTTCGTTGGTTCCGATGTGCTGGGCTCCGCGGCCTGTATGGACAAAGACGTGACCAAACGTCTGCTGCGCGATGCCGGGCTCGCCGTCGCCCCGTTTATCACCCTGACCCGCGCCAACCGCGCGCAGTTCAGCTTTGCCGATGTCGAAGCGAAGCTGGGGCTGCCGCTGTTCGTGAAGCCGGCCAACCAGGGATCATCGGTTGGCGTCAGCAAAGTTAAAAACGAAGAGCAGTACCATCAGGCGGTGGCCCTGGCCTTTGAATTTGACCATAAAGTCGTGGTGGAACAAGGCATTAAAGGGCGGGAAATTGAGTGTGCGGTGCTGGGTAACGACCACCCGCAGGCCAGCACCTGCGGTGAAATTGTCCTCAACAGCGAGTTTTACGCCTACGACACCAAATATATCGATGACCAGGGCGCGCAGGTGGTGGTCCCGGCCGCCATCGCCCCTGAGATCAACGACAAGATCCGCGCGATTGCAGTGCAGGCCTACCAGACCCTGGGCTGCAGCGGCATGGCCCGCGTCGACGTCTTCCTCACCGCCGACAACGAGGTGGTGATCAACGAGATCAACACCCTGCCGGGCTTTACCAACATCAGCATGTATCCGAAGCTGTGGCAGGCCAGCGGCCTCGACTACACCAGTCTGATCACCCGGCTGATTGAGCTGGCGCTGGAGCGCCATGCCGCGGACCGGGCGCTGAAAACCTCCATGAACTAAAACGCGTTTATCGCGCCTGGCAGCAGGGGTCTCAGGCCTCTTCTGCCGGGCGGCGGCGGATCACCAGGCCCGCGGCCCAGAAGCTAATGACCCAGGTCACCAGACCGACGGCGTAGGATTGCCAGCCCTGTGTTTCAAACCCCAGCAGCCCCACCACCCCATTGAGAATAAAAATTAGCCCCAGCGCCACCGCGTAGTAGTGCCAGTCGCGGCGAATTTTATCTGTGAGCTTCATGCGACCTCCAACAGCAAAAAAACGCATCTTCGCATAGCCGCCCGCGGCGGTCTGTAGCGCGGGAGAGAATGTTGCTGGATTGCGACGCCGCTCTCCCTTTTCCATTCCTGTGGCGCGGTTAACACACCGGCGAAAACAGGATTATTCCTGGACGGCAATTACCAGCAATCTGATACTGACAATGGCCCCTCACTGCCAGAATACCTGCCATAGAGCTGGAGAAAAAACCAGCAGTACAGAGGTGGGAGGGCCTATGGCTGAATTCAGTTTTTCAAAATCGCTTTTGGGAAATAAAAAAAGAGGGGCGTTGACCGGCAGCCATGTCGCCTACGGCCTGTTCGTGCTGGTCTGCTGCTGGGCCGGCGCGCAGATGCTCAGCATGCTGATCCACGCTCCGGGGGTATTTGAACGCTTGATGCAAACGCAGGACGCCAGCCGTCCGCAAGTCGACATCAGTCTCGCCGTTGGCACCCTCTTTGGCCTGATCCCTTTCCTGATCGGCTGCTCGTTCATCGGGCTGCTGGCGCTCATTGTGCGCTGGCGTCAGCGCCGTTAACGCCGCGCCATACAATTTGCCCGCCGCTCATCAACCCGTTTTGCAAACCACGCCGTCGTCAGATTACGGGTAATTTTCGGACTCTCAAGCTGGATCCCTGGCAACATCTCCCGCGGCAGAGTCTTGCCCGCCCTTTTCTCGGCGAGGCGGAAAACCTGCTGATAAAGGTCGGTCTTCTCAAACGCCAGGCTGTCGCCCTTTTTCAACTGGCTGTGGATCTCGCTGTCGCTCATTCCCAACTGGCCCGCCAGACGACGCACCGCCAGCTCGGTGCTGCCCGGTTCCTCGCTGTCGTAGCGGATAAGGTCGCCGTCGAGCGCCAGTTTCACCCCGCTGGCTTTCACCACCGCGTTCTGGAAGGCGGCGTTACGGCTGGCATACCAGCCGGCGTTGAAGTCGGCAAAGCGGTACAGCGGCACGCTGTAGCTGGCCGGGTAATTCAACAGATGATAGGTGCCAAACCACAGGCCACCGCGCAGGCTGAAGACCTCCTGGCGCACCGTCCCGTTCATTTTCCACGGGTAGCCGGAGGTGTGCTGCTCGGCAAAGGCAATGCTGACCTGCATCGGCCCCCCGGTGTGCACCGGGTTAAGTGAACCGAACAGCTTCTGCCCCATAGGCACCATCCCGATAAAGTCATCAAAAATGGCGCTCAGCTGCTTTTCCGTCTTCACATTGTCCAGACGGTCGCTATAGCTTTTACCGTTTGGCGAGGTGATCTTCAGCGCGGTATGGACCAGAAACGGCGGAATGTGCATTTTTTCCGCCCGGCGGTCAATTTCCTGCCAGGCGATTTTATTCAACCCCGGCACCACCGGATCGGACTGATAGTTAGACTCCTGCTGCGCGACCGCCAGCACCGAGCAGACATTCTCTTCCGTCGGCGCCAGCTTCTGGCTGTCAAACGCGGTGGCGATGGCTTGCGCCCAGGCCTCCCGATCCTTGACGCTGGCCGGCATTTTCTGCCGCACCACCGACGCCACGTCAACGGGCTTCTCGCCCTTTTTCAGCGTCGGGGCCTGCTGGCTGGTACAGGCGCTCAGCACCATGGCCGCCAACAGCGTCAATGAACCGGGAATAATGCGCGATAAACGTGCGGCCATCATGCTTCCTTGTCTTAATTAACGTAATGTCGGGATCGCTTCCTGCAGCGGCTTGCCGTCCAGCTCGCGTTCAAAACTGCGCAGACGTTTGTAGATGGACATCAGTTCCACCAGCGTCGTCCACGAGCTAATCAGGTACTGGAACGAGCCGCGCACCTGGCCGAAGACGTTGGTAATTTGCGTCATCAGCCCGAGGGTAATCGTACCGGCAACGATCGACGGAAACAGCAGGAAAAGGCCGAAAACGTTATCCACCTGCAGGTAGAGAATGCGGGCGATATTGAAATACATATAGTGGAAATAGAGACGGAAATAGTTGCGACGCACCGCGCTGAACAGCTCGCGCACCGTCGGCGGCGTGGCGCGGGTTTCATCGTCCTCACCGTAGACCAGCTCTTTACGATAGGCGGCTTCCACGCGCTGGTTTTTAAACTCCAGGCCCGGCAGCTTAATCCCCACCACCGCCAGCAGGCCGGTCCCCATCAGCGACCAGACGATAGCGGCAATCACCAGACCATACGGCAAATGGCCGACGATAGGCAGGTCGGGAACGTGTTCGGAGAGCGTCACCAGCACCGGCAGGAAGGCGATCAAGGTCATCACCGCGTTGATAAAGCTTACCCCCATATCTTCCAGGGTGGAGGCAAAGCGCATGGTATCTTCCTGCACACGCTGCGCGGCGCCTTCGATATGGCGCAGATGCTGCCAGTGGGCCATATAGTGTTCGTTCATCGCCGTGCGCCAGCGGAAGACGTAGTGGCTGACGAAGAAGTTGTTCATCACGCCAATGATCACCGCGATGAGCGCGATGCCGAGAAAGATGCCGATCTCATGATAAAACTGGTTGATGCTGACCTTATGCGGGGTGGCCAGCGCGCTCTGGATCAGGTCGTAGAACGGCGCATACCAGGCGTTGATCGCCACCCCGACTTCCACCAGAAACCAGGTGACGAAGATGATGAGCGACGTGCCGAGAATCGACCAGTACTGCCAGCGATGCGGGCAGTAGACAAACCAGAAGAGTGCAAACACGCCGACGCAAAACAGATAGTAAGCGTAGAACACCAGATAGTTGAGCGACCAGAAGCGCGCCGCGCTGATCGCCACATTTTGCGATGCTCCGGTGACCCGCAGCAGCCAGTCGCCGCCGCCCGCCTGCCAAAAGATCACGGCCAGCAGCGACCAGATAAAGGCAGAAATAAAAAACGGCCCCGGTTTGGGGAAAAAAGATTTAAACATCATTGTCTCCTGCTAACTTCTTATCGTTCTGCTATTGCTGTGTACGACGCATACGTCGGCCGCCGCGTGGATGCGCTCTCGCGGGGCAGACGAATGATAAGACCGGATATCAACAGCTTAGTTCTGCTGCCAGGCGTGCAGAATTGTTTCTGTGGGTTTCACCTGTAAAGGATTGCCAGGAACGGTCAGCGTACGCCACACCTCATTGTAGTGGGCGATAAGCGTCGCGGCCTGCGCGGCGGGGCGGTCGGCGGTGGTATGGGCATCTTCCGCGATCACAATACCGTACCCGCGGCTGGCGCCGTTTTTAATGGTGGTGTCGAGGCAGTAGTCGGTGGCGCAGCCGCAGATGACGAACTGCTGAATGTCGTGTTCGTCCAGCACCTGCGCCAGCGAGGTGTGGTAGAAGGCGTCGCAGGCGGTTTTGGTGACATACAGCGCGCCAGCTGGCTGTTCCAGCTCGGGAAGCAGGGCGAAGCCTTCGCTGCCGGCTTCGAGGCCGCCGGCCTCATCATGCTGAATGAAAATAACCTTGTCCGCCGCGCGCACCAGACGATTAATTTGCGCGACGCAGCGCTCGCGCGCCAGACGTGGCGTGGCGAACACGCCGTTTTGCATATCCACGACCATCACTACCCGTTGAGCCGTCATTGTTCTCTCCCACGAACTTTCAGCCAAACGGTCATCATACGCGGCAGCGGAAAAAGCCGATATCTGAAAGCGTAAAAAAGTCTTTTTTACGCACCGTTACCTTTTTCCTGCAGGAATGTCGTGAATCCCACTTTGTTCTGCGCCACTTCGTAGTATAAATACCCTCTTCTTTTTTATTTATTTAATGGATGATCTCCGTTGAAACGTAGTTTGCTCATTTTTGCTGCGCTGTGCGCGGCGTCGTGGACCTCGGTGCAGGCCGCACAGCCTACCGTTGACCCGGTTTTCGCCTCGGATGTGGTCGATCGTTACGCCAATCATATCTACTACGGCAGCGGCGCCACCGGCATGGCGCTGGTGGTTATCGATGGCAATCAGCGTGTTTTTCGCAGCTTTGGCGAAACCCGCCCGGGGAATAATCAGCACCCGCAGCTCGACTCGGTGATCCGTATCGCCTCCCTCAGCAAACTGATGACCAGCGAGATGCTGGTGAAGCTGCTCGACCAGGGGGTGGTGAAACTCAACGATCCGCTGAGCAAATACGCCCCGCCGGGTACCCGGGTGCCTGACTGGCAGGGAAAACCAATCACCCTGGTTAACCTCGCAACCCATACCAGCGCCCTGCCGCGCGAGCAGCCTGGCGGCGCCGCTCATCGTCCGGTGTTTGTCTGGCCGACCCGCCAGCAGCGCTGGAACTGGCTCTCTACCGCGACCCTGAAGACCGCGCCGGGCTCACAGGCAGCCTACTCCAACCTGGCCTTTGATTTACTGGCGGACGCGCTCTCCACCGCTGCCGGCAAACCTTATCCGCAGCTGTTTGAAGAACAGATCACCCGGCCGCTGGGGATGAAGGACACCACCTTTACCCCGTCACCGGATCAGTGCCAGCGGCTGATGATCCCGGAAAAAGGCGCCAGCCCATGCAACAACACCCTGGCGGCGATCGGCAGCGGCGGAGTCTACTCGACGCCGGGGGATATGATGCGCTGGATGCAGCAGTTCCTGTCATCCGATTTCTATACCCGCAGCCAGCAGGCCGATCGGATGCAGACGCTGATTTATCAGCGTAACCAACTGACCCGGGTGATTGGTATGGACGTGCCGGGCCGCGCCGACGCGCTGGGACTTGGCTGGGTGTATATGAAGCCGAAGAATGGCCATCCGGGGATTATTCAGAAAACCGGCGGCGGCGGCGGGTTTATCACCTATATGGCGATGAATCCGCAGGCTAACGTCGGCGCCTTTGTGGTGGTAACCCGCTCGCCGTTAACCCGCTTCAACAATATGAGCGATGGCATCAACGACCTGGTCAGCGAGCTGAGCGGCGCGCAGCCCAACATGCAGACGGCCAGCCAGTAAGCTCGCGGGGGTTTCGCCGACACGACATAACGATCGTTTTGGCGAAACATCCCCATGCCATTTCAGTTACACTAACGTCTTTCATTTCACAAAATCAGGCAAACCATGACAGATTTAATCACTCGCCCCCGCCGCCTGCGTCAATCCGCTGCGCTGCGCGCCCTGTTTGAAGAGACAACACTGAGTTTGAACGACCTGGTGTTGCCGATCTTTGTTGAAGAAGAAATTGATGATTACAAAGCGATCGAGGCCATGCCCGGCGTGATGCGCATTCCGGAAAAATATCTGGCACGTGAAATCGAACGCATCGCTAACGCCGGCATTCGCTCGGTGATGACCTTTGGCATTTCTCATCACACCGATGCTACCGGCAGCGATACCTGGAATGAAAATGGCCTGGTGGCGCGTATGTCGCGGATCTGCAAGTCCACGGTGCCGGAGATGATCGTCATGTCCGATACCTGCTTCTGCGAATACACTTCCCACGGTCACTGTGGCGTGCTGTGCGACCACGGGGTGGATAACGACGCGACCCTGGAAAACCTCGGCAAGCAGGCCGTTGTCGCCGCCGCCGCAGGGGCGGATTTCATCGCTCCTTCCGCCGCGATGGACGGACAGGTACAGGCGATTCGCCGCTCGCTGGATGCCGCCGGTTTCACTAATACGGCGATTATGTCCTACTCCACCAAGTTCGCTTCCTCCTTCTACGGCCCGTTCCGCGAAGCGGCCGGTACCGCGCTGAAGGGCGATCGGAAAACCTATCAGATGAGCCCGATGAACCGCCGGGAGGCCATTCGCGAGTCGCTGCTCGATGAAGCCCAGGGCGCCGACTGCCTGATGGTGAAACCGGCTGGCGCCTACCTGGATATTCTGCGCGATATCCGCGAACGCAGCGATCTGCCGCTCGGCGCCTATCAGGTCAGCGGGGAGTACGCGATGATCAAATTCGCTGCCCAGGCGGGCGCTATCGATGAAGAGAAAGTGGTTCTGGAAAGCCTCGGCGCTATCAAACGCGCAGGCGCCGACCTGATCTTCAGCTATTTCGCCCTCGATCTGGCCGAGAAAAAAATCCTCCGTTAAACCCGCCCCTCCCCGGTGGCGCTTCGCTTACCGGGGCTACCAAACCTCATCCCCGGTGCGCTGTATTTATCGCGACCACCACACCGTAGCCCGGATAAGGCGCTTGCGCCGCTATCCGGGGACAGGCGCTAACCAATATCTGTAGCTAAAACTTTGCGCGCCGCTTTCCACCTTCTGCGCCTTCTCCTTGGCGTACCGGATTTCGCCTTCTAACGTGTTAAACCACATCATAAATACCGAATTCCAGGAGATCCTGTGGTGGCTTATCGACGTTATTACATTAAGGGGGGAACCTGGTTCTTCACTGTTAACCTTAAAGACCGTAGAAGCATGCACCTAACTGAAAACATAGAATTATTGCGCTACTCTGTCGCCGTTGTTAAACAACATCGCCCCTTTATTATTGATGCCTGGGTGGTGTTGCCTGAACATCTGCATTGCATCTGGACACTACCTCATAATGATGACGATTTTTCTTCACGCTGGAGAGATATCAAAGGCTGTTTTAGCAGAACGTTAAAACGACAACCCCTCTGGCAACCGCGCTTCTGGGAGCATGCCATACGCGATGAAGATGATTACCGCCGACACGTTGATTACATCCATATCAATCCACTTAAGCATGGCTGGGTCACCCGGGTGATCGATTGGCCATTTTCAACCTTTCATCGCGATTTCCAGCGCGGGCTATATCCCCCAAATTGGGCTGGCGATAGCTTTGATCTTAGCTGCGGTGAACGCCGATAGCCTCTCCCCGGTGGCGCTGACGCTTACCGGGGCTACAAATCGGCGCCAACCGTAGCCCGGATGAGGCGTTAGCCGCTATCCGGGAAACCTCCCCCGCTGCGACCGAAACTTCACCCAACTGTAATCTGAACGACATCTCCACCTTCTACTGTCTGGGCAGGACGGAGGAGGAGCCACTATGTTTAGTCTCGACAACGTACTCGATGACCTGTGGCCTCAGGCGAGGCCCGCCCCCTGGCAAAAGAAACTGTTAAAAAAGCTGTTTTATGAGGAAGAGTTTCAACAATTTGCCGATCGTCATCGCCACCTGAAGGGGCTTGATACGGTCGAACAGGTACTGGAATACCTCAATATCCGCTGCGCCATCCCGGCGCACGATCTCGAACAAATCCCCGAATATGGCCCGCTGGTCATTATCGCCAACCACCCCACCGGCACCCTCGACGGCCTGGCGCTCCTGTATGCGGTATCCCGCGTGCGCCGCGATGTCAAAGTGGTCACCAACCGCATGCTCACCCACCTTGAGCCCCTGAGCTCGCTGTTTATCCCGGTAGATAATATTCATGGCCGCACCGCTAAAGCGGCGCTGCAGCAGATGGATCACCAGCTGCAGGCCGGCGGGGTGCTGATCTTCTTCCCGGCGGGGGAAGTCTCCCGCCTCACCCGTCGCGGTATCCGCGATAAAAAATGGCACTCCGGCTTTATTAAGCTGGCGGCAAAATATCGCGCCCCGCTGCTGCCGGCGTGGATTAACGCCCACAACAGCGCCCTGTTTTACGCCAGCACGCTGGTCTCCGACAACCTGCCGCTGCTCCTGCTGATGCAGCAGATGTTTCGCCGGCGCAACAGCAGCCTGCCGGTGCGCATCGGCCAGCAGATCCCCTGGTCGAGCTGGTTCGATGCCAAGTCCAGCGCTCGCGAGCTTACCGGCCGCTGCTATCAGCACCTGGAACAACTGCGCAAAGGGCTGCCGGGGCAGTTCAAAACCGAAAGCGCCATCGCCCGTCCGGAAGACCGGGCATTGCTCAAACGCGAACTGCATAAGGCCGAGTGTCTGGGCCGCACCACCGACGGCAAAGTGATTTACCTCTGGCAGCGCAACGGCCAGGAGGACGCGCCGCTGCTGCGCGAGCTGGGACGTCTGCGGGAAATCGCCTTCCGCGCGGTCGGGGAAGGCAGCGGCAAACGGCGGGATATCGACGGGTATGACGACGACTATCTGCATCTGATCCTGTGGGATGAAGACGATCTGGAAATCGTCGGCGCTTACCGCTTTATGCCGACGGCCATCCAGCTGGCAAAGCGCGGCCTGGAAGGGATCTACAGTTACAGCCTGTTCCATTACGACGGGCGGATGGACGATGTCCTGCAGCACGGCATTGAGCTGGGGCGCAGCTTTATCCAGCCGCGCTACTGGGGGCGTCGCGGGCTGGACTACCTGTGGTCAGGCATCGGCGCTTATCTGGCGCGCTATCCGCACTATCGCTATCTGTTTGGTCCGGTGTCGATTTCTGGCGGGTTGCCGCCCGCCGCCCGCGATCTGCTGGTGGCGTTCTACCGGCTGTGGTTCCCGGCGACGCATCCGCTGGCGGAGTCGCGTCGACCTTATCCGGCGTCGCTGCCCGACGTGCTGGCGCAGTTTGGCGGGGAGGATTACAACGACGACCTGGCCCGGCTGAAGTCCCTGCTCGGCAATCTCGGCTGCGCGATCCCGCCGCTGTATAAGCAGTACTCGGAAGTGTGCGAGCCGGGCGGCGTGCAGTTTATCGATTTCGGCAGCGATCCGGATTTCAATAACTGCGTGGATGGTCTGGTGCTGGTGGATCTCACCTACCTGAAGGCCAATCGCTATCAGCGCTATATTGGCGCGCATCTGGGTGCGCAAAAATCGGCATAAACGCTTTTTCCCGGCTTGCGGCGCGTTGCGCCTTAGCCGGGCTACGGTACACCATTTCCGACGGATCGGTCGCCCGGAAAAGGCGCGTCAGGCGCCGCCTCCGGGAAGCAGCGGGCAATGCAGCATCCGCTTTTCTCCGCGGCTCGCGGCTGATGCCTTAACCGGCTACAAGCATTACCCCGCCCGGTAATACGGCTTATCGCCGAGGATCGTCGCCCGGTGCATGATCCGCCGCTGCGGCAGATAGTCGGCGTTGGCGTAATGCTGGGTCACCCGGTTATCCCAGATAGCGACATCGTTCGGCTGCCAGCGCCAGCGCACCTGAAACTCCGGTTTAGTGACATGAGCAAACAGGAAGTTCAGCAGCGCTGCGCTCTCTTTCTCACTCACCTCGACAATTCGCGTGGTAAACCCTTCATTAACGAACAGCGCCTGCTTGCCGGTCACCGGGTGGGTACGCACTACCGGGTGCAGCAGCGGCGGATGCTTCGCCACCGCTTCCTGCCAGCGCCGATGCTCGGCTTCGGTCTTGTTGTACTTATACTCCTGGAACGATTTGCGGAAATCGTGTTCGGCATGCAGGCCGCTCAGCAGCTGCCGGAAAGGTTCTGACAGCGCTTCCCAGGCGGCAATGCCGCTGGTCCACAGGGTGTCCCCGCCGGTCGTCGGCAGCTCTTTCGCCGCCAGAATGGCGCCGGCGGGCGGCGTGTCGATAAAGGTGACATCGGTATGCCAGTTGTCATTATCCGGCGGATTATCGTTGTGGGTATCGAGGACGATAATCTCTTCCACGCCAGGGGCGTGAGGGTAGACCGGATGGATATGCAGGTCGCCAAACCGCAGCGCCAGGTCGCGCTGTTGCGCCGGGGTGATATTTTGCTCGCGCAGGAATACTACCTGATGACGCAGCACCGCGTGATACAGCTGTTCAAACTGGTTGTCGCTCAGCGGACGGGTTAAATCTGCCCCGGTCACCTGCGCGCCAATATAGGGCCCCAGCGGGGTAATGCTCAGACGTTCACTCATTGTACTTCTCCATGCCAGGGCGTCAGGCGACGCTGCAGCGCGCGCAGACCCAGTTCCAGTAAAAAGGCGATAATGGCAATCACCGCGATCCCCGCCAGCACCACATCGGTGGCGAGAAACTCGCCGGCAGACTGCACCATAAATCCTAATCCGCGGGTGGCAGCGATCAGCTCAGCGGCCACCAGCGTTGACCAGCCCACCCCGAGACCAATGCGCAGCCCGGTGAGGATCTCCGGCAGCGCGCCGGGCAGGATCACCAGCCACAGCACCTGCGCCCGGCTGGCGCCCAGCGAACGGGCGGCGCGAATGCGCACCTGCTGCGCGCTTTTTACCCCTGCCAGCGCCGACATGGCTACCGGCGCGAAAATCGCCAGGTAGATCAGCAGGATCTTCGAGGTTTCACCGATGCCAAACCAGATCACCATCAGCGGTAGGTAGGCCAGCGGCGGCACCGGACGATAGAGTTCGATCAGCGGATCGAGGATCCCACGCACCGTCGAGTTGAGCCCCATGGCGATCCCCACCGGTACGCCAATAAGCACTGCCGCCAGCAAGGCGATGACGATCCGCGTCAGGCTCGCCGCCAGATGCTGCCAGAGCGTCGCATCCATAAAACCCTGCGGCCCGGCGATGGTGATAAGCTTTTGCAGTACCTGACCCGGCGGCGGCAGAAACAGCGGGCTAATCAGCTGCAGCGCCGCGACCGCCCACCAGACGGCCAGCAATACCGCCAGAGTCGCCACGCTGAGGGTGAGCTGACGGGAGAGCGGCCAGCGCCACTTCAGCGTCGTCTGACGCGGTTTGTCGTTCAGTACCACGCTCATGAGAAAGCCTCCCGTTGGTCAAACACCCGGCTCAGAATGTATTCCCGCTGTTCAATAAACCGCGGGTCGGATTTGATGCTGCGGCAGGATTCGCCCGCGACAAAGCGACGGCTAAAATCAAGCCGCAGCCGCTCCACCACCCGTCCCGGCCCCGGCGACAGCAGCACCAGCTCGGTGGCCATAAAGATGGCCTCTTCAATGTCATGAGTGATCAGCAGCACCTGTTTGCCGGTCTCATGCCACAGTTTCAGCAGCAATGTCTGCATCTGCTCGCGGGTAAAGGCGTCAAGCGCGCCGAAGGGCTCATCCAGCAGCAACAGCTGCGGATTCGCCGCCAGCGCCCGGGCGATGCCCACCCGCTGGCGTTGACCGCCGGACAGCTGCCAGATAAAGCGTTTTTCCGCCCCTTCGAGACCCACCTTCTTCAGCATCTGCGCCGCCGCTTGCCGGCGCTGCGCTTTATCCACGCCCGCCAGTTGGAGGCCCAGCGCCACGTTATCCTGCACATTGCGCCACGGCAGCAGGCCTTCGTTCTGGAAGACCACGCCGCGCTCTGCGCCCGGCCCGGTCACCCGCTGACCTTCGAGGGTGATGCTGCCGTGCTGATAGGGCACGAATCCGGCAATCAGGTTCAGCAGGGTAGTTTTACCGCAGCCCGAAGGCCCCAGCACCACCAACAGCTCCCCACTCTCCAGCGTCAGGTTGATATCCGCCAGCGCCGGTTTACCGCCGTAGTCGGCGGAAAGATGCGAGATTTGCAGCATCGCCGCCTCCTTTACTTCACGAAACGGTCAGTGACGTACTGACGATAATCGGTTCCCGCCGCGGGCACTTTGCCCTGCTCTTTCAGGAAGCGCGCGGTATCGACGATGGCCTGATTGACCGGACCATTCAGCGCCTGCGCCTGCTCAGCGGCGGTCAGGTAGGTGTTCCCCTTCACCAGCCCGGGGACATCAGCTTCCGGCACGCCGCTCAGGCGCGCCAGCTTGCTGATGTTGTCCGGCTGTTTCAGCCATGTTTCCGGGTTGGCGATGTAGGGCTGCTGGGCGTCGATGGCGCTTTTAGCAAAGGCTTTGACGATCTCCGGATGCTGCTCGGCGAAGTCCTTACGGACCACCCAAACATCGAGGGTCGGCGCGCCCCACTCCCCAACCTGCGCCGAATCGGTCAGCACCTTGCCCTCTTTTTCCAGTTCGTTAACCGCTGGCGCCCAGACGTAAGCGCCATCGATATCCCCGCGCTGCCAGGCGGCGATAATCGCCGGCGGCTGCAGGTTAATAATCTGCACCTGGCCCGGCTTGATGCCCCAGTGTTTGAGCGCCGACAACAGGCTGTAGTGGGTGGTGGAGATAAACGGCACGGCGATGCGCTTGCCGATCAGATCTTCCGGTTTGGTAATGCTTTTTTTCACCACCAGCGCTTCGGAGTTGCCGAGCTTTGAAGCGAGCAGGAACACTTCAATCGGCACCTGCTGACTGGCGGCCACCGCCAGCGGGCTGGAGCCGATATTGCCGATCTGCACATCGCCGGAGGCCAGGGCACGCACCACGCTGGCGCCGCTGTCGAATTTCCGCCAGTCGACGGTCGCGCCGCTGGTTTTGGCGAAGGTATTGTCCGCCTGGGCGACTTTCGCCGGCTCAGCGGAGGTTTGATACGCCACGGTCACGTTGACCGCCTGCGCCTGGAAGGCGGCGACAGCCAGCGCCGCCAGAAGAGTAATTCGCGATGTGAATGCCATAATGTCTGCTTCCCCTGAGTTGTTATAGGTGCAGTATTTCCGGCATCAGGAGGGAGATGAAGTAATTAAAAATTCTGGCTAATAGCGAATCGTTTTTAGAACAAAAGCGGGAAAGGATAGTTGGTTTTGAGCGGTTGGTGAGTGGCAGATGGTTGGCGCCGGGTGGCGGCGACGGATCGCGCAATATGTAGGCCGGGTAAGCGCAGCGCCACCCGGCAAAAAACTCAGCGCTTCGCGTTAAGCGCGGCGATGTCCTTCGGCGTGGTGCGGCAGCAGCCGCCAATCAGCTTCGCCCCGGCCGCCAGCCACTGCGGCAGATAATCCGCCAGGGTGGCGCAGGCTTCGCCATGATGGTGCCAGGTCTTGCTCACCGCATCATAATGTTCGCCGGAGTTAGGATAGACCACCAGCGGCAGGGCCGTCAGGCTGTGCAGATGCTCCAGCGCCGCGGGCGTATTTTCCAGGGCGATACAGTTGATGCCCACCGCCACCACCTGCGGGTTATCCGCCAGGGCAGCCATCACCTCGCGTAGCGGCGTCCCATCGCTGAGATGTTCGGCGTCGCGCAGCGTGAAAGAGTACCAGGCGCGGGCGCGGGGATAGTCCTGCAGCAGGGCCGTCAGCGCCTGGATCTCAGCAAATGACGGCAGGGTTTCACAGGCCAGCAGGTCGGCGCCCGCATCCAGAAGGGCTTCGACGCGCGGGCGGTGGAAATCCTGGAACTCTGCCGCGCTGCGCTGATAATCGCCGCGATACTCCGAGCCGTCGGCGAGAAACGCGCCATACGGCCCTACCGAACCGGCCACCAGCAGCGTGCCGGCCTGCGGGTTCTCGGCGAGGTACGCCTCGCGCGCTTTGCGCGCCAGTTCGACGCTTTTGCCGATCAGCGCCCGGGACTGCGCATCATCCAGCCCGCGCGCGGCAAAGCCCGCCGGGGTGGCCTGATAGCTGGCGGTGATCGCCACCTGCGCCCCGGCGCGAAAGTAGTCGAGATGCACATCGCGGATCAGCTGCGGGTTCTCCAGCAGCACTTTCGCCGACCACAGGCTGTCGGCCAGATCGCAGCCGCGGGCCTCCAGCTCGGTGGCCATGGCGCCGTCCAGCAGGACATAAGGCTGGGCGGCAAGCAGAGCAGTGAACGGGTTAGTCTGCGACATGTTGGGACTCCTGAGTCATATTCCGTGAACGAGTGAGATACCAGGCACCATAGCACAGGGCCACAAAGGGGATCCCGCACCACAGCGCAATTCTCTGGCTCGGGTCAAAGGCGAGGCCCACGCAGGCCACCAGGCACAGCACAAACCCCAGAACGGGCACCACCGGATACCAGGGAGCGCGATACTGCAGATCGCTCAGCGCCTTACCCTGCTGCAGATGGCGGCGGCGGAACATAAAGTGCGAGGCGCAGATGCTCAACCACACCGCCACTACCGCAAAACCGGAGATCGCCGACAGCGCCACAAACACCGTATCGGGCGCCACCACGCTGGAGAACAGCGCCAGCACGCCGCCCAGCATACTCACCGACAGCGCGGTCACCGGCACGCCCCGTTTATTGACTTTGGCAAAGCAGGCCGGCAGCGTCTTCTCGTTCGACAGCGACCACAGCATCCGCCCGGAAGCGTACAGGCCGGAGTTAGCCGCCGAGAGGATCGCCGTCAGGATCACAAAGTTGAAAATATCCGCCGCGTAAGGGATGCCCACCTTTTCAAACACCAGCACGAAGGGGCTTTTCTCCACCCCCGCCTGCTGCATTGGGATCAGCGCCGCCAGCACGAACACGGTGCCGATAAAGAAAATAATCAGCCGGGCAATGGTGGTGCGGATGGCGACCGGAATAACCTTATGCGGGTTTTCCGTCTCTCCGGCGGCAATGCCGATAAGCTCCGTCCCGGAGAAGGCGAAGTTCACCGCCACCATGGTCATCAGGATCGGCAGGCCGCCGTGCGGGAACCAGCCTTCGGCGGTGATATTGTGCAGGCCCGGCGCCGGCGAGCCATCCTGCATCGGAATGATGCCGAAAATGGCCGCGCCGCCGAGAATAATAAACGCGATGATGGTGATCACTTTCACCAGCGAGAACCAGAACTCGCCTTCCGCGAAGAAGCGCGTCGAAATGATATTAAGGCCGAAGATCACCGCGCAGAACACCACGCACCAGATCCAGACCGGCACCTGCGGGAACCAGTACTGCATGCAGAAACCCGCCGCGGTGAAGCTCGAACCCAGCGCCACCGTCCACGTTAGCCAGTAGAGCCACGCCACGGTATAGCCCGTCGCCGGGCCAAGATAGCGCGCCGCGTAAACGTGGAAGGCGCCGGTCTCCGGCATCGCCACCGACAATTCACCGAGGCACTGCATCACCAGCCAGACCACCAGGGCGCCAATCAGATACGCCAGCAGCGTCCCGGCCGCGCCGGTGGTGGAGATGATATAGCCGGTATTAAAAAATAAGCCGGTGCCAATCACGCCGCCGAGCGACAGCATGATCAGATGGCGCGTTTTCATGGTGCGCTTCAGTTGCCCACCTTGTTGTTGTGTTGTGCTTTGCATTTTATTTTCTCACGCCAGCCCGCTTGCCCGGGTCATGATGCGTATAAACGTATAGACATCTAAACATCCAAAAGAAGAAGTGTTATACCGTGCCGCCGCGGAAAAAGCAAAGCCGCTGCACCAGGGCACGCGCCGACAGCGTGCAGCCTGCCCCATTTTTGCGCAGCGCCAGCGGGCGCGCCACGCGCTGACGCCTCATCGCGACGGACCACGTTCTGGCACTCTCTTTGCAGCCTGTCGTTCAGAACCTTTCTATCTGGCGAGGCAACACGTATGACAGAGCAAACCACCACCTTAAAAAGAACGCTCGGCAGTTTTCGTTTATGGGGGATCGCCGTCGGACTGGTGATATCCGGGGAGTACTTCGGCTGGAGCTACGGCTGGTCGCAGGCGGGCACGATGGGGTTTATGGTCGTCGCCCTGGCGGTCGCCGCGATGTACTGCGCCTTTATTTTCAGCTTTACCGAGCTGACCACCGCCATCCCGCACGCTGGCGGCCCTTTCGCCTATGCCTACCGCGCCTTCGGGCCCACCGGCGGTTTTATCGCCGGTTTTGCCACCCTGATTGAATTCGTCTTCGCCCCGCCGGCCATCGCCATGGCCATCGGCGCCTACCTCAACGTGCAGTTTCCGGCGCTGGATCCGAAATGGGTCGCCTGCGGCGCTTACGTGATCTTTATGACGCTCAATATTCTCGGCGTCGGCATTGCCGCCACCTTCGAGCTGATCGTCACCCTGCTGGCCATCTTCGAGCTGCTGGTGTTCATGGGCGTGGTCGCGCCCGGCTTCTCCTGGAGCCACTTCACCACTAACGGCTGGGCGGGCGCGGAAAGCTTCAGCGGCCTGGCGCTGCCGGGGATGTTCGCCGCCATTCCGTTCGCCATCTGGTTCTTCCTCGCCATTGAGGGGGCCTCCATGGCGGCCGAAGAGGCCAAAGATCCGCAGCGCACCATTCCGCGCGCCCTGGGCGGCGGCATTCTGACGCTGACGGTGCTGGCGATCGGCGTGATGGTCTTCGCCGGCGGCGTCGGCGACTGGCGCGCGCTGTCCAATATTAACGATCCGCTGCCCCAGGCGATGAAGACGGTGGTGGGCAATGGCAGCGGCTGGCTGCATATGCTGGTGTGGCTGGGGCTGTTTGGCCTCGTCGCCTCCTTCCACGGCATCATTATGGGCTATTCGCGGCAGATCTACTCCCTCGCCCGCGCCGGCTATCTGCCCGCCGGGCTGGCGACCCTCAACCGCCGCACCCGCACCCCGCATCTGGCGATCCTCGCCGGCGGCGTGGTCGGTATCGCCGCGATCTTCTCCGACTCGCTGATCACCATCAGCGGCATGCCGCTGACCGCCTGTATCGTCACTATGTCGGTATTTGGGGCTATTGTTATGTATATCACTTCCATGGCGGCGCTGTTCAAACTGCGCCGTAGCGAGCCGAAGCTGATCCGCCCATTCCGCGCCCCGCTCTACCCGCTGGCGCCGGCCTTTGCCCTCGGCATGGCGGTGCTCTGCCTGGTGGCGATGGTCTGGTATAACCTGCTGCTGGCGCTGATTTTCGCGGCGATGATGCTCGGCGGCTACCTGTGGTTCCGCAAAACCGCAGCGGCCCGTGAACGGGCGCCAGTGGATCCTCAACTGCGCACGGTCTCCTGAGGAGGCGGCATGTATAAAACCACGCTATCGGGCCAGGTATGGCGCTTTGATAGTCTGAAAACGTTGATGGCGAAAGCGTCGCCAGCCCGCTCCGGCGACGCCCTCGCAGGGGTTATCGCCACCTCAGCCGAAGAGCGGATGGCGGCGAAAATGGCCCTCGCCGAGGTGCCGCTGACCGACATTCTCGACAACCCGCTTATCCCTTACGAGCAGGATGAAGTGACTCGCCTGATCCTCGACACCCATGATGCGCAGGGCTTTGCCGCCCTGCGCCATCTGACGGTCGGCGATTTTCGCGACTGGCTGCTGGATGATGCCACCGATACCGCCACGCTGCAGCGGGTCGCCCGCGCCATCACCCCGGAGATGGCGGCGGCGGTCAGTAAGCTGATGCGCAATCAGGATCTGATCCTTGCCGCCAGCAAATGCCAGGTGGTGACGCGCTTTCGCAACACCATCGGCCTGCCCGGCCACCTCAGCGTACGCCTGCAGCCCAACCATCCTACCGACGACCTGAAAGGCATCGCCGCCAGTATGCTCGACGGGCTGCTGTACGGCGCCGGGGACGCGGTGATCGGCATCAACCCGGCCAGCGACAGCTTACCGGTGCTGGCGCAGCTGAACGTCATGCTGGACGATATTATTCAGCGCTTCGCCATTCCCACCCAGTCCTGCATTCTGACCCATGTCACCAATACGCTGCAGCTGATTGAGCGCGGCGCGCCGGTGGATCTGGTGTTTCAGTCGGTGGCGGGAACCGAAGCGGCCAACAGCGGCTTCGGCATCAATCTTGCCATGCTGCAGGAGGCCCGTGAGGCGGCCCTCAGCCTCAGGCGCGGTACCCTCGGCAACAATGTGATGTATTTTGAGACCGGCCAGGGAAGCTGCCTGTCGGCCAACGCCCACCACGGCGTCGATCAGCAAACCTGTGAGGCGCGGGCCTACGCCGTCGCCCGTCACTTTGAACCGCTACTGGTCAATACCGTGGTCGGCTTTATCGGTCCGGAGTATCTCTACGACGGCAAGCAGATTATTCGCGCCGGGCTGGAGGATCATTTCTGCGGCAAGCTGATGGGCCTGCCGATCGGCTGCGACGTCTGCTATACCAACCACGCGGAAGCGGATCAGGATGATATGGACACCCTGCTGACCTTGCTGTGCGCCGCCGGGCTCACCTTCCTGATCGGCGTGCCCGGAGCGGACGATATCATGCTCAATTACCAGAGCACCTCGTTCCATGACGCGCTGTACGCCCGTCGCCTGCTGGGCTTAAAGCATGCCCCGGAGTTCGCCGACTGGCTGGCGAAGATGCAGATTATCGATCCGCACGGCACGCTGCGGCTCACCGACGCCCGCCATCCGCTGCTGTCCGTCCTGCCGCAAGGAGCCTCCGTATGAACCGTCCCGATGCCTGGAACCCGCTGCGTGAATTTACCGATGCGCGGATCGCCCTGGGCCGCAGCGGCGCCAGCCTGCCGACCCGCGAAGTCCTTAACTTTGGTCTGGCCCATGCCAGAGCGCGGGATGCTATTCATCAGCCGTTCGCCAGCCAGCAGCTGGTGGCGCCGCTGGCGGCGCTCGGCCTCGACGCCCTGACGGTGCACAGCGCCGCGCCGGACCGTCACACCTATCTTCGGCGTCCGGATCTCGGGCGGCAGCTCGCCGACGAAAGCCGCACCGACCTCGCCGCCAGCGGCGTCCGCCCCGCCGATCTGCTGCTGGTGATCGGCGATGGCCTCTCTTCCTGGGCGGTAGAGCGCCAGGCGGTGCCATTGATCCGCGCCCTGCTGCCCTATCTGCAAACGCTGGGTATCGGCCTGGCGCCGGTAGTGCTGGCGCATCAGTCGCGGGTGGCGCTGGGGGATGATATTGGCGAAACCCTGAAAGCCCGCGCGGTGGCGATCCTGATTGGCGAACGACCGGGTCTCTCCTCGCCGGACAGCCTCGGCGTCTACCTCACCTGGCAGCCCCATCGTCAGCGTCTGGAATCTGAGCGCAACTGTATCTCCAATATTCGTCCGGAGGGATTAGGCCATGACGCCGCCGCCTTTAAACTGGCCTGGCTGCTGGAGCAGGCTTTTTTACGCCGCGTCACCGGCGTGCAGTTAAAAGATGAAAGTGATAATCCGGCGCTGCATGGAAAAATAAAACCATTGCCCCCTTTAAAAGAATAAGTCACACCAGCAGCAGAATAAATTTTAATACTACCGGGCGCACCTGAATATTATATTCGGGTGCGCGCTGAAATTGCCCGACGGCGCTTCGCTTGCGCGGGCCTGCGCAAACCGTTCAACCGGTTTATATGGTGGATTTTTCAGGCCGGGTAAGGCGCCAGTCGCCCCCCGGCAAAATGCGTTCACCGTACCAAAAACCGTGTTGTCATCAGCCTTATGCCCCTCCCAGCAGGTAATAAGAATATTGCATGAGTAAAAACGAAACGGACGTTGTAAGGTAAATCAGCGCATTAAAAATACCCGTCATACTTCAAGTTGCATGTGCGTTGGCTGCGTTCTCTCCCCCCAGTCACTGACTTCTGTAAGCGCCTGGGGACTCGCTCACTTGCCGCCTTCATGCGACTCGAATTATTTAGGGTATATATCTCGTTATCTATTCAACATAACAGCCAATAATTCGTCGGACACGCTGGCGAATTATTCCTCAATGTTATGCAGTCATTGATGGTTAAAGATAAATAATCGACCGACGGAGAAATACCAATGAAATCGTTTTCCGGGAAAGCGTCTTTAATGGCCACGCTGGTTGCCGCGCTGGTCGGCGCCAGCAGCGCGCAGGCAGCGGAAATTAAAATCGGGGTGGTATTACCCCTGAGCGGCGCCCTCAGCGGCTACGGCCAGCCGTCGCAGAAAGGGCTGGACATTATTCAGGCCATCACCCCGACGTTAAAAAATGGCGATACCATCAAGCTTATCGTTATCGATGATAAAAGCGACAAAGTCGAAGCGGCCAACGCCATGCAGCGCCTGGTCTCCAGCGATAAAGTGGATGCCGTGATCGGGGAAGTCACCTCCTCCAACACCCTGGCGATGACCAAGATCGCCGACGACAGCAAAACGCCGCTGGTCTCCTCCACCGCCACCAACGACCGCGTCACCCGTAACCATCCGTACGTCAGCCGGGTCTGTTTCTCGGACAGCTTCCAGGGGGTGGTCGGGGCAAATCTGGCCTCCCGCGATCTGAAAGCCAAAACCGCCGCCATCGTGTTTGACAGCAGCAACGACTACTCCGTCGGCCTGGCGAAAGCGTTCCGCACCCAGTTCCTGAAAAACGGCGGCACCATTCCCATCGAGGTACAGGCCCCGGGCGGCAGCAAGGACTTTAAAGCCCAGTTGGCGAGCGTCAAGGCGAAGAATGTCGACATGATTTACATGCCGATCTACTACACCGAAGGGGCGCTGATTGCCGTGCAGTCTAAACAACTGGGGCTCAACAAACCGGTGGTGGGCGGCGACGGTCTGGCCGCGGATCAGGTCTTCTTCGATGTCGGTAAAGACGCGGTCAACGGCTATATGACCACCGATTATTACTCGCCGAACGCCAAAGAGCAGACCCCGGCCGGGGAAACCTTCATCAAAGCCTGGGAAGCCAAATACCAGCAGCCGACCCATACCTGGGGCGCAATGGCGGCGGACGCCTATAACGTCATCGTCAACGCCATGAACCAGTGCAGCGATCCCCACGATCGGGTCTGCGTGAATGAAAAAATCCGCGCCACCAAAGATTTCCAGGGCGTGACCGGCACGCTGACGTTACAGAACGGCGATGCCATTCGCAGCGCGGTCATCAACGAAGTGAAAGATGGCAAGCTGGCGTTTCGTACCGTGGTTAACCCTTAAGTTGTGACGAGGCTACAAAATGGACGGCGCCATTTTTCTCCAGCAAGTGGTCAATGGAATGAGTCTTGGGGGCATGTACGCCCTGATTGCCATCGGTTATACGATGGTTTATGGCGTGCTACGGCTGATCAACTTCGCCCATGCGGACGTGATGATGGTCGGC
>NZ_PJDK01000057.1:0-34888 GCF_002837615.1 Klebsiella sp. X1-16S-Nf21 | reverse complement strand
TGGCGTATATTACGCTTTCCTCTTTCAGAGTCAACCCTGAATTTCAGGATTTTTCTCTTCAACCGAACTGGCTGTTTGTGTGAAGTGATTCACATCCGCCGTGTCGATGGAGGCGCATTATAGGGAGTTCTCGAGCGCCTGCAATAGAAAAATGGCAGAAAAATGACTGACTGCTGCATTCCCCAGCAAAACCCCGCTTTATACCCTTTTACACACAGAATTATCCACAGAAGCGCGATGAAAGGGCGACAAAAGCCCGGTGGGTCAGCTTCTATATAAAGAAGAAACGGTGGCTGAAAGAGAAAGATAAAAATTCGCGAGCGTTGCGCAAACGTTTTCGTTACAATGCCGCGCTATGACACGGATGCCCGGTTGGGTGCGTTAGGTGAGTTTTTAGGCAAAAACTCACCTAACGCTCTCTGTAATGTTCAAATCCTGGGGATTTAATACCATGCAACAACGTCGTCCAGTCCGCCGCGCTCTGCTCAGTGTTTCTGACAAGGCCGGTATCGTCGAATTCGCGCAGGCGCTTTCCGCTCGTGGTGTCGAGCTGCTGTCCACCGGCGGCACCGCCCGCCTGCTGGCAGATAAAGGCCTGCCGGTTACCGAAGTCTCTGACTACACCGGTTTCCCGGAAATGATGGATGGACGCGTGAAGACCCTGCATCCGAAAGTACACGGCGGCATCCTCGGTCGTCGCGGTCAGGATGACGGTATCATGCAGCAGCACGGTATTGCGCCTATCGATATGGTGGTCGTTAACCTTTACCCGTTTGCCCAGACCGTCGCTCGTGAAGGATGCTCGCTGGAAGACGCGGTGGAAAACATTGATATCGGCGGCCCGACTATGGTGCGCTCCGCAGCGAAGAACCATAAAGACGTCGCTATCGTAGTGAAGAGCAGCGACTACGACGCCATCATTAATGAGATGGACGCCAACGAAGGCTCCCTGACGCTGAACACCCGCTTCGACCTCGCCATTAAAGCCTTCGAACACACCGCCGCTTACGACAGCATGATCGCTAACTACTTCGGCAGCATGGTTCCGGCCTATCACGGCGAAAGTCAAGAAGCCGCTGGCCGCTTCCCGCGCACCCTGAATCTGAACTTCATTAAGAAGCAGGATATGCGCTACGGCGAAAACAGCCACCAGCAGGCTGCCTTCTATATAGAAGAGAATGTAAAAGAAGCCTCCGTAGCGACCGCCACTCAGCTGCAGGGCAAAGCGCTCTCCTATAACAACATTGCCGATACCGATGCGGCGCTGGAGTGCGTGAAAGAGTTCAATGAGCCAGCCTGCGTTATCGTTAAGCACGCTAACCCATGCGGCGTTGCCGTCAGCGACTCGATCCTCGATGCCTACGATCGCGCCTATAAAACTGACCCAACCTCCGCCTTCGGCGGCATCATCGCCTTTAACCGCGAGCTGGATGCGGAAACCGCGCAGGCCATCATCTCTCGCCAGTTCGTCGAAGTGATCATCGCGCCGTCCGCCAGCGAAGAAGCGCTGAAGATCACCGCCGCGAAGCAGAACGTCCGCGTACTGACCTGCGGTCAGTGGGATGCTCGCGTTGCCGGCCTCGATTTCAAACGTGTCAATGGCGGCCTGCTGGTTCAGGACCGCGATCTCGGCATGGTCACCGCGGGCGAACTGCGCGTAGTCAGCAAACGTCAGCCAAGCGAGCAGGAACTGCGCGATGCGCTGTTCTGCTGGAAAGTAGCGAAATTCGTCAAATCCAACGCCATCGTCTATGCCAAAGACAATATGACCATCGGGATAGGCGCCGGTCAGATGAGCCGCGTCTACTCAGCGAAAATTGCCGGGATTAAAGCCGGTGACGAAGGTCTGGAAGTGAAAGGTTCCGCCATGGCCTCTGACGCCTTCTTCCCGTTCCGCGACGGCATTGATGCCGCAGCCGCAGTGGGCATCACCTGTGTGATCCAGCCGGGCGGCTCTATCCGCGACGACGAAGTGATTGCTGCCGCTGACGAACATGGTATCGCCATGATCTTCACCGACATGCGCCACTTCCGCCATTAATTCACGGAGCTACAGATGAAAGTATTAGTAATCGGCAACGGCGGGCGTGAGCACGCGCTGGCCTGGAAAGCGGCCCAGTCGCCGCTGATTGATACCGTCTACGTCGCGCCGGGCAACGCAGGTACCGCCCTGGAGCCGTCGCTGCAAAACGTCGCCATCGGCGTTACCGATATTCCGGCGCTGCTTCGCTTCGCGCAGGATGAGAACATCGATCTGACCATCGTGGGCCCGGAAGCGCCGCTGGTCATTGGCGTAGTGGACGCATTCCGTGCCGCAGGGCTGACCATCTTCGGGCCAACCGAAGGCGCCGCGCAGCTGGAAGGCTCAAAAGCCTTCACCAAAGATTTCCTCGCCCGTCATCATATCCCGACGGCGGAATACCAGAACTTCACCGAGGTCGAGCCTGCGCTGGCTTATCTGCGGGAGAAAGGCGCGCCGATCGTCATCAAAGCCGACGGTCTGGCAGCGGGTAAAGGCGTTATCGTGGCGATGACCCTTGAGGAAGCCGAAGCGGCGGTCGAAGATATGCTGGCCGGCAACGCCTTTGGCGATGCTGGCCACCGTATCGTGATTGAAGAGTTCCTCGATGGCGAAGAGGCCAGCTTTATTGTCATGGTCGACGGCGAGCACGTCCTGCCGATGGCCACCAGCCAGGATCACAAGCGCGTCGGCAACGGCGATACCGGCCCGAACACCGGTGGGATGGGCGCTTATTCTCCGGCGCCGGTCGTGACTGATGAAGTCCATCAGCGCACCATGGAGCGGATTATCTGGCCAACCGTGAAAGGCATGGCCGCTGAAGGCAATACCTATACCGGTTTTCTGTATGCCGGTCTGATGATCGACAAACAGGGTAACCCGAAGGTAATTGAGTTCAACTGCCGCTTTGGCGATCCGGAAACCCAGCCGATCATGCTGCGCATGAAGTCCGACCTGGTAGATCTGTGCCTCGCCGCCTGCGCGGGCAAACTGGACGAGAAAACCTCCGAGTGGGATGACCGCGCGTCGCTGGGTGTGGTGGTTGCCGCCGGCGGCTATCCGGGCAATTACAACACGGGTGATGAGATCTTCGGCCTGCCGCAGCAGGAAGCGGCAGATGGTAAAGTCTTCCATGCCGGCACCAAACTGGCAGACGACCAGCGCGTCGTCACCAACGGCGGGCGCGTGCTGTGCGTGACCGCGCTGGGTGAAACCGTGGCGCAGGCGCAGCAGCGCGCCTATCAACTGCTGACCGATATTCGCTGGGACGGCAGCTTTAGCCGTAACGATATCGGCTGGCGCGCCATCGAACGTGAAAAAGCTAACGGCTAAGTTTTGCCAGCAGCGTTTTCCGCGTAATGCCTAACTGACGGGCGGCTTCAGTTTTGTTGCCGCCCGTTTTTTCCAGCGCCGCCAGAATCACCTCTTTTTCAACTTCCACTAACGGCTGAATCAGCGCGTTCTCGCTACCACCCGACGGCAACGGCGTGCCCGCTATCGCCAGCGGCAGTTCTCGTTCGGAGATATAGTTTCCGGTCAGCAGCACCACCGCCCGCTCCACCGCGTTTTCCAGTTCACGGATATTACCCGGCCAGGGGTAGTGGATCAGCAGATCCATCGCCTGCGGCGTAAACCCCTGCACCGTTTTGCGATTGCGTTCGGCATAGCGCTTAAGAAAGTGTTGCGCCAGTAGAGGAATGTCTTCCCGGCGCTGACGCAGCGGCGGCATATCAATGGTCACGACGTTCAGGCGATAATAGAGATCCTGGCGAAAGCGCCCGGCGCTCACCTCCTCCGCCAGATTACGATGGGTAGCGGCAATCAGCCGCACATCAACGGCAAGCGTCTGGTTACTGCCAACGCGCTGCACCTCGCGTTCCTGAATCGCCCGCAGCAGACGCACCTGCATCAGCGGTGAGATATCACCAATTTCATCAAGGAACAGCGTGCCGCCATCCGCCTCGACAAAACGCCCTTCCCGCCGCCGATCCGCCCCGGTAAACGCCCCTTTTTCATGACCGAACAGCTCGGACTCCAGCAGCGACTCATTCAGCGCCGCGCAGTTTAGCGTCACCAGCGGCTTCTCGCGGCGTTCGCTGCAGGCGTGAATGGCGCGCGCCACCAGTTCTTTACCGGTTCCCGATTCGCCGCAGATCAGCACCGTCGCATCCGAGGGCGCCACCAGCGTAATATTGTTGATAAGCGCCTGCATTGCCGGGCTATCGCCAATCATTCCCCATCGTAATTCTGTCGCGCCGCTGAAATCGCCCTCGCTCTGCCGGGTGTGTGCCAGCGCCTGAACCAGCGTCTGCTGTAGGGTGTCAAAATCCAGCGGTTTGACCAGATAATCCAGCGCCCCGGACTTAATGGCCTCCACCGCCGTGCCGACGCTGGAAAACGCCGTCATGATCAGCACCGGTATCGCCGGGTTATAGGCTTTTATCTCTTTTAACGTCGCGATACCGTCCAGCTCCGCCATACGGATATCGCACATCACCAGGTCGAAGACCTGGTGATGGATCTGCTCCAGCGCCTGCAGGCCGTTGTGAGCTAATGCCACCTGATAGCCCCAGCCGCGTAGCAGCGCCTGCAGGATCGTGCAGTGGCTGACGTCATCATCGACAACCAGAATCTGTACTTTATCGCTGCTCATCTTCCCTCCGTTGAGCATCTACTGGTAGCCAAAGCGTAAATATCGCTCCGGCTCCCGGCTGACTTTCGGCGCGGATCGTCCCGCCATGTTGTTCGATAATATTCTGTACCACCGCCAGCCCCAGCCCTGTGCCGTCCGCCTTGGTGGTGAAATAAGGAGTGAAGATGGCCTGCAGCTCTTCATCGCTCATCCCCTTACCGCTATCCTTGACGACAATTTTCACACGTTGCCGATCGGCTTCGCTTGCCGATACGTGAATGACGCCGTCGCGGCCAATAGCCTGCATCGCATTCAGATACAGATTCAACAGCACCTGGTTCAGACGGTCGGGGTCGGCTTTAATCGAGGTTAATTCAGGGCGCGGAGTAAATTGCAGTTCGATCCCGCGACTCTGCGCATCCTGGCTTACCAGCTGCAATGAGTGATGGATAAGCGCGTTAATATCGACCGGCTGGTAGTTTAAATGGGCAGGGCGAACCAGCTCCAGCAGTTCGCTGACGACCCGGTTCAGGCGGTCGGCCTCTTTCGCCATCACCAGCGCTAACTCCTGCGCCTCGCCGCCCGGCGGCGTACGCTCGGCAAAATACTTTGCCAGTCCTTTAATCGAAGAGAGCGGGTTGCGGATCTCATGCGCGACGCCAGCCGCCAGATGCCCAAGGGCCATCAGTTTTTCTTTGCGGGCCATCGCCTCCTGTAGCTGCTGACGTGAACGACGGTAGCGGCGGAACCAGAACTGAGCGAGGATCGTCGCGACGATGACCAGCGCCGCGGCCACCAGCATGATCATCATGTTACGCTGGCCGCGGGCCTGCGCCGCATCCAGCTCGCGGCTATCAAAGGCGATAAAAATCACCTGTGGAACATTGGGCTGAGCCAGCGCACTGTTGCAGCGCTTCATCATCCCCATATGATGGCCGCGAGAAGGATTGAGCGGGCGGAACTGGCGATAGATCTCCAGCGCCGGCTGCGGTTCGCTAAGCCGGCGCCAGCGGGCCTGTTCGCTCACGTGGAGTTCGCGCATCTGCGCCGGACTGTACAGCGCGTTATCCACCTGTTGCGGATCGCTATGGGCGATGATTTTACCGTTTTCATCGGTCACCGCGAACCACAGCACTCCGGGCTGCCAGGCCATCTCTTCCAGCAGGGCCTGCAGCTGCGCATGATGCATACGCATCCCCATCCCGACGCGCGTGCCAGACTCCAGCGCGCGGATCAGCACGCTCCCCTTATCCTCAATGGTTTGTCGGGCGGCGGTCGTCTCACGACCGTAGTCGCGGACGATCATTACGGAGAACAGCATGACCAACAGCACCATTGCGCCGGTCAGCAGCCAGCTCAGGGCGTCCGCAGCGGCGTGCCGGGAGAAAGGTTTGATCTTCATCGGTGAGTCCTTGTCATCTCTTTTTCGCTTTCTGCAGGATCCTTCAGCAGAAATCATGCCATTTTCCCACGCCGTCAATCCTGTTCTCAAACATATCGCCTGCGGTTTAGCGAGTAAAAATGACCCACCTGACCCGCCAGGAACGGGTCATTTTTACTCACCTTCCCCATCGGCTCCTCCGGCAGGCCCGTACGGGCGGGCTTTTTCAGGCTGGCATGGAAGATGCAATAACGAGAGAAACCACACAGGAGATAATGCCATGAAACGGAACCGTAACTTACCTCTCACCCTTGTCACCCTTGCCGTACTGACCTTTGGCAGCAACGCGGCCTGGGCCAACCATCACTGGGGCAATAACACCGGGATGGGCAATCAGGGTTACAGCCAGCTGACCCAGGAGCAGCAGGCTACCGCGCAAAAGCTGCATAACGATTACGCTGCGCAAACCAGCGCCCTGCGCCAGCAGCTGCAGTCCAAACGCTATGAGTACAATGCGCTGCTCACGACGCAAAAGCCGGACAGTGGAAAGATTGAAGCTGTCGCTCAGGAGATGGAAGGCTTACGCCAGAAGCTGGATCAGCAGCGGGTGAAGTTTGATGTCGCCCTGGCTGAGGCGGGCGTTCCCCGTGGCGCAGGAATGGGATACAACGGCTGCCGCGGTAACGGCGGTGGTCATATGGGCATGAACCACTGGTAATCGTTAGAAGCTTTTTTCTGTCGGCTGCCAGGTGCAGAAGTTTTCATTGGCGACCAGCAATAGTTGAGAGCCTTCAGACGCCTCCAGCCAGGCGATGCTCACCGCGGCGGAGGAATGACTCTGGCGACGTTCAATATGCGCCAGGGCCCGGCTATCGAGGTCAGGCTTCACCGTCTGACCTTCGCAGGTCAACACGGTATGCGCGGCAGCGTTCCAGCGCCCCTGACGCAGGACGACGCGTCCCTGGCGGAGAGCATCGCTGGTCTGGCGGATCTGCTCGGCGCGATAACGATACAGTGCGACCTGGTCGCTGGAGAGCTGTTGCTTCTGCCCGTCGACTTCCCGCTGCATAAAGCTGAGATCGCCCTGCGCGTCGAAGCGGGCGCGAATATGTTCCGGCGGCTTACCGTAGACATTGAGTTCGATAAACGTCAATTGATCGCCCTGCCAGCGATATTCACTGGTCGAGGTATCCCCGTGACGCCACGGGCTGAAAGCGGCGAGAAGATGGACTTCATCACCTGAATCTTTACGCCAGATACGCATCGCCCCCTGATTATCCGCATAACCGCTGGCGGTAAACGGTGGAAGCGAGGCGTCGTGGCTGCAGGCAGTCAGCAACAGGATGCCCGCCAGCGCCAGAGGCCGGCGCCAGACAGACAAAAGGGGCTTAATAGCCCCTTCGATAAAACTGTTCACTGCCACGCGGTCTTACTTAACTGCGTCTTTCAGTGCTTTGCCAGAAACAAATGCCGGCACGTTAGCTGCAGCGATTTTGATCTCTTTACCGGTCTGCGGGTTGCGGCCAGTACGCTCAGCGCGGTGGTTCACTTTGAAGGTACCGAAACCAACCAGTTGAACAGCATCACCTTCTTTCAGAGACTCAGTAATTGCAGCCAGGGTAGATTCCAGGGCAGCTTTAGCCTGTGCTTTGGACAGGTCAGCTTTGTCCGCAATTACATCAATCAGTTGAGTCTTGTTCATAAGTTATCCTTACAATGTGTTTATCGCTTGCTAAGCATCGAGTGCGACGGAAATGCCAAAAAAGCACCCTCCTGCATACACGCACCGATAGCCACTTTTTTTCGCCCTCCAAATGTAGACCAGACGGGGGGCGGAATGGAAGCCTTCAGACGCTACAATTCAGGCGGTAAATCACGTTTTCTGGTCTCACTGCTGAAAATTTATACCAATATTGCTCTCACCGGCCTCACGCAGGTCCGCGCGCAGACCTTTTATCAGCTCAAGGTCACGCTCTTCGCAGTCGGCCAGCAGGCGGAAAATTTCCCACTGAATATCCCATTCCTGCTCTACCGCCGGGTTCGCTTTCAGCTCTTCATCGGTCATTTCGCGACCGGCCTGGGTCATTTCCAGCATCGCCACGCTGGTGATGGATGTCTTGCTCACCTCAATCGCGTGCTCAAGTGTTTCACCGCTCAGACGCGAATGGATCAGTTCGCTCAACGCCACGCAGGCGTCTATAGCCGGGTAAACACCGTACAGGTCGAAATCATCTGCCGCCGGGATGGCCTCTTCCAGCTTCTCCAGCTGACTGTCGAAATTCACCTTCGCATCTTTAACCGTCAGCGTTTCCCAGATCAGGTCCAGGATACGACGGTACAGCTGGCCGTCGCCGAACTCGGTTTGCTTGCAGAACATGGCGTAGTTAGGGTACATACGCTCGCACAGGCAGGCCATAAAAGTGACATGCTGCCAGCTTTCCAGCTTCTCCAGGCGCAGGTGAATCGGGTTTTGTAACATGATGAATTCTCGAAGTCAGAAATTAGGCGCAGTGTACCTGAATCAGCCGTGATTTGCTTGCCAACGCACAAACGACGGACGACGGGACGCCACCGCATCGGCCCAGCGCGTCGGCTCGGGGAGACGATAGCCTCGCATGCAGCGCTCAACCCACATTAAGGCGCTGTCCATGCCCACCCGGTGACCGGAGCTAATAAACAGCGGGTTGCAGCGCACTTTGCTGCGCCAGACCCAGGCCAGTTGCTCATTTTTATCCATCAGCGGGGCCAGTGCGCCGGGCTCATCACCCAGTTCGCCGATTTTTCCGCACAGCCGTTTTTTCGCCACCCCGATGGTCGGCACGTCAATCATCAGACCAAAATGGCTGGCGACGCCGAGCCGCCGGGGATGGGAGATACCGTGGCCGTCGACGAAGAGCAGGTCCGGTTTTTGCGAAAGCTGCTCCCACGCCGCCAGCAGCGCAGGTGTTTCGCGAAACGAGAGAAAGCCGGGAATATAGGGCATGGTGGTGGCGACGCGCGCCACCTGATACTCCACCAGCTCAAGCTCAGGCCAGGTCAGCAGCACCATCGCAGCCCGGGTCACTTCCCCTTCCTGCTCAAACCCGACATCCGCGCCGCCGATCAACGCCGGCGGGTCGCGATCCAGTCGATCCGCTCGCTCGACCGACGCGGCTAACTGTTGTTGTTGGGTACGTAGCGCGGCTAAATCCATACGGCTTATCTCCTATTGATGATAGGGTGTGGAAAGACGATGCACCGCCTCAACAAAGACGCCCGCATGCTGCGGGTCGACATCCTGATGGATGCCGTGACCAAGGTTAAAGACATGACCTTCGCCCTGGCCGAAGCCGGCGAGAATAGTCGCCACTTCCTCTTCAATACGCGGGGCGGGAGCATACAGCATCGACGGGTCCATATTGCCCTGGAGCGCCACTTTGTGACCTACGCGACGGCGAGCATCGGCGATATCGGTGGTCCAGTCGAGCCCCAGCGCGTCACAGCCGGTCTCCGCCATCGCTTCCAGCCACTGGCCACCGCCTTTGGTGAACAGGGTCACCGGCACGCGGCGGCCTTCGTTCTCCCGCAGCAGGCCATCGACAATTTTATGCATGTAGTAGAGCGAGAACTGCTGATAGTCGCGACCGGTCAGCACCCCGCCCCAGGTGTCGAAAATCATCACCGACTGCGCGCCGGCTTTGATCTGCGCGTTGAGGTACAAGGTGACGCTTTTCGCCAGCTTCTCCAGCAGCGCATGCAGCGCCTGCGGTTCGGCGTACATCATCTTTTTGATCACGGTGAACGCTTTGCTGCTGCCGCCTTCCACCATGTAGGTCGCCAGCGTCCAGGGGCTACCGGAGAAGCCGATCAGCGGCACTTCGCCTTTCAGTTCGCGGCGAATGGTACGCACGGCGTTCATGACATAGCCCAGTTCCTGCTCCGGATCCGGGATTGGCAGCTTGTCGACGTCGGCTTTGCTTTTTATCGGCGAGGTGAAGCGCGGACCTTCGCCAGCTTCAAAGTACAGCCCCAGACCCATGGCGTCCGGGATCGTCAGGATGTCCGAAAAGAGGATCGCCGCATCCAGCGGGTAACGGCGCAGCGGCTGGAGCGTCACTTCGCAGGCCAGCTCGGCATTTTTACACAGCGACATAAAGTCGCCCGCTTGCGCACGGGTGGCTTTGTACTCCGGTAAATAGCGGCCCGCCTGGCGCATCATCCACACCGGGGTGACATCAACCGGCTGACGCAGCAGCGCGCGCAGGTAACGATCGTTTTTCAGTTCGGTCATTTTTACATTCCTTTAGCGTTGATGCGCCCAGTGTAACATGTCACTCGAACTCTGCCCGACACATCGCCACCGTATCTTCGATAAGCCGACGCGCCACCGTGCCCGGCGGTGGCAGGAGCGGCAGATTGTCATAGCGGTACCAGTCCGCGGTCAGCAGCTCTTTTTTGTCGACCACGATATCGCCATCCGCGTAATCCGCCATAAAAGCGGTCATCAGCGACTGCGGGAACGGCCACGGCTGAGAGGTCACATAGCGCAGGTTTTTCACCTTGATACCGCTCTCCTCCATCACCTCGCGGGCCACCGCCTGCTCAAGGGTTTCACCCACTTCGACAAACCCGGCCAGCACGGTGTGCACGCCGTTACGATGGCGGGTATGTTGCGCCAACAGGATCGAATCATCGCGACGGATAGCGACGATAATGCAGGGGGCAATTTGCGGGTAATAGCGTTCACGGCAGTGGCTGCACAGCATCGCCCATTCGCTTTTGCTGGCATGCATCGGATGGCCACAGTAGCCGCAAAATTTATGCGATCGATAAAATTCGGCGAGCTGGATCCCTCGCCCCGCCAGCTGGAAGAGACCCGGATCCTGATCCAGAACCTGGCGTAACGATCCCATGTCATGGCGGCGATCCTGGCGCACCATCCAGACGGACTCGCCCTGCCACTCGCCAATATGCAGCGCATGCTGTCCGACAAGATCGAAATTAACCGCTTCGCCATGTGGTAATTCTCCACCAGGCAACCATAATTTTTGTTCGTGACTGACAACCCACCAGCCGCGATCTAATTTTTCAATAATACGATCCATATCTATTGCACTACCTTTGCTTCACTGGCATGTTGTTAACATTATATTTACATTTTGGTGAGCAGATTTAAATCAAAACTAGCGGAGTCAATCATGCTAAACCAGCTGGAAAATCTGACGGAGCGCGTTGGCGGTAGTAATGAACTGGTCGATCGCTGGCTACAAGTGCGTAAGCATCTGCTCGTGGCTTACTACAATCTGGTTGGCCTGAAACCGGGCAAAGAGTCATTTATGCGGCTAAACGAAAAGGCGCTGGATGACTTTTGCCAAAGTCTGGTGGATTACCTCTCATCCGGTCATTTTAGTATTTATGAACGCATTATTGGCGAAATGGAAGGCGACACCCCACTTTTAGCCGCCACCCGGCTTTATCCACAGCTGGAAGCCAATACCCAGCAGATGATGGACTACTACGATACCTGCCTCGAAAACGCTATCGATCACGATAACTACCTTGAATTTCAGCAGGCGCTGTCGGATATCGGCGAGTCGCTGGAAGCACGTTTCGCGCTGGAGGATAAACTGATCGCCCTCGCCGTCGCGCATAATCTGAGCAACGACGTGCGCGATAATATTGCGCCGACCGCTTGAGTTGTGCGCAATTAACGAGTAGTTTACCTCCATTCCCCCTCTCCGGAGGGGACGTCATCTTGTCGGAGTGCCTATTTTCCATGCGCTGGCTAAAGTGGAAAAGGCTGAGACCGTTAATTCGGGATCCGCGGAACCTGATCAGGCTAATACCTGCGAAGGGAACAAGAGTAAACTGCTGGTCGCACCTGTCCGTTCTGGATCGGTCGCATCTGTTACTCCATCCGTCGTCTGACAAGCCATCTCCTTTTTTAACTGGAATGCGCTATGTCTACTACCAAACTCACCCGTCGGGAACAACGCGAGCACGCGCAGCGATTCATTGATACGCTGGCAGGTACCGCTTTTCCCAATTCACGCCGCATCTACGTTCACGGCTCACAAGCGGATATCCGCGTCCCGATGCGTGAAATTCAGCTCAGCCCGACCCTCGTCGGCGGCGATAAAGATAACCCCCGGTACGAAGCCAATGAACCGATCCCGGTATATGACACCTCCGGCCCTTATGGCGACCCGGATATTGGCATTGATGTCCGCCAGGGGCTGGCAAAGCTGCGCCAGCCGTGGATCGACGCGCGTAACGACTGCGCTCCGCTCAGCGAACGCAGCTCGGCCTATACCAAAGCGCGGCTGGCCGATGACGGTCTCGATGAGCTGCGCTTCAGCGGCCTGCTGACGCCCAAACGCGCCGTCGCCGGGAAATGCGTTACCCAACTGCACTACGCCCGCCAGGGGATCGTCACCCCGGAGATGGAGTTCATCGCCATTCGCGAAAACATGGGTCGCGAACGTATCCGCAGCGAGGTTCTGCGCCAGCAGCATGCCGGGGAAGGCTTCGGTGCCCGCCTGCCGGAAAACATTACCCCCGAGTTCGTCCGCGATGAAGTTGCCGCCGGACGCGCCATCATCCCCGCCAACATCAACCACCCGGAATCTGAGCCGATGATTATCGGCCGCAATTTCCTGGTGAAAGTGAATGCCAATATCGGCAACTCGGCGGTGACCTCTTCCATCGAAGAGGAGGTGGAAAAACTGGTCTGGTCAACCCGCTGGGGCGCCGACACGGTGATGGACCTCTCCACCGGCCGCTATATCCACGAAACCCGCGAGTGGATCCTGCGCAACAGCCCGGTGCCGATTGGTACCGTTCCGATTTACCAGGCGCTGGAGAAGGTCAACGGCATTGCCGAGAACCTGACCTGGGAAGCCTTCCGCGATACCCTGCTGGAACAGGCCGAACAGGGCGTCGACTACTTCACGATTCACGCCGGCGTACTGCTGCGCTACGTGCCGATGACCGCGAAGCGCCTGACAGGTATCGTGTCGCGCGGTGGTTCAATCATGGCCAAATGGTGCTTGTCGCACCATCAGGAAAACTTCCTCTACCAGCACTTCCGCGAAATCTGTGAAATCTGCGCCGCCTATGACGTTTCGCTGTCCCTCGGCGATGGCCTGCGCCCCGGCTCGATCCAGGACGCCAACGACAAGGCGCAGTTTTCCGAGCTGCGCACCCTCGGCGAACTGACGAAAATCGCCTGGGAGTATGACGTACAGGTGATGATTGAAGGCCCCGGCCACGTGCCGATGCAGATGATTCGCCGCAATATGACCGAAGAGCTGGAGCATTGCCACGAAGCGCCGTTCTATACCTTAGGCCCGCTCACCACCGACATCGCGCCGGGCTACGACCATTTCACTTCCGGTATCGGCGCGGCGATGATCGGCTGGTTTGGCTGCGCGATGCTGTGCTACGTCACGCCAAAAGAGCATCTCGGCCTGCCCAACAAAGAGGATGTGAAACAGGGGCTGATTACCTACAAAATCGCCGCCCACGCCGCCGACCTCGCGAAAGGCCACCCCGGGGCGCAGATCCGCGACAACGCGATGTCCAAAGCGCGTTTCGAATTCCGCTGGGAAGACCAGTTCAACCTCGCGCTCGACCCCTTCACCGCGCGGGCCTATCACGATGAAACCCTGCCGCAGGAGTCCGGCAAGGTCGCCCATTTCTGCTCCATGTGCGGGCCGAAATTCTGTTCGATGAAAATCACCCAGGAAGTCCGCGACTACGCCGCGAAGCAAAATATCGAAGCTGGCATGGCCGATATGTCGCATCACTTCCGCGCCCGTGGCGGCGAAATCTACCTGAAACAGGAGGAAGCCTGATGTATCAACCTGATTTTCCACCCGTCCCATTTCGTCTTGGACTCTACCCGGTGGTTGACAGCGTGGCGTGGATTGAGCGCCTGCTGGAGGCGGGAGTGCGTACTCTTCAACTGCGCATCAAAGACCAACGTGACAGCGACGTGGAGAATGACGTGATCGCCGCCATCGCCCTTGGCCGCCGCTATCACGCCCGGTTGTTCATTAACGATTACTGGCAGCTGGCGATTAAGCATCAGGCCTACGGGGTACACCTGGGGCAAGAAGATCTGGAAACCACCGATCTGAGCGCTATCCGCAAAGCCGGACTGCGTCTTGGCGTCTCCACTCACGACGATATGGAAATTGATGTCGCGCTGGCGGCGCGCCCCTCTTACATCGCGCTGGGCCACGTCTTCCCGACACAAACCAAACAGATGCCTTCCGCGCCGCAGGGCCTCGACCAGCTAGCCAGACATATTCAACGCCTGGCGGATTACCCCACCGTCGCGATCGGCGGCATCAGTCTGGAAAAAGCGCCGGGCGTACTGGCGACCGGCGTCGGCAGCATCGCGGTAGTCAGCGCTATTACCCAGGCGGCGGACTGGCGGGCAGCAACAGACCAGCTGCTGGCGCTGGCGGGAGCAGGCGATGAATGATCACGACTTTATGCGCTATAGCCGCCAGCTGCTGCTGGAGGATATTGCCATCGAGGGTCAGCAGAAACTGTTAGCCAGCCGGGTGCTGATTATCGGCCTTGGCGGGCTGGGCTCCCCGGCGGCGCTCTATCTTGCCGGAGCGGGCGTCGGGACGCTGACCCTGGCCGATGACGACGCCGTGCATCTCAGCAACCTGCAGCGGCAGATCCTGTTCACCAGCGAGGATATCGACAGGCCAAAAGCCGCGGCGGCAAAGACCCGGCTCAGTCAGCTAAACCCGCAGATCAAACTGGTTGCGCTCCAGCAACGTCTGAGCGGCGAGGCGCTGCGCGCTGAGGTGGCGAAAGCGGACGTGGTGCTGGACTGCACCGATAACATGGTGACCCGCCAGGCAATCAACGCCGCCTGTGTGGCCCTCGACACCCCGTTAGTGACCGCCAGCGCCGTCGGCTTCGGCGGTCAGTTGATGGTGCTCACTCCCCCCTGGGCGCAGGGCTGCTATCGCTGCCTGTGGCCGGATAGCGACGAACCGCAGCGCAACTGCCGCACCGCGGGGATCGTCGGCCCGGTCGTCGGCATGATGGGCACGCTGCAGGCGCTGGAGGCGATTAAGCTACTCAGCGGCATGACGACGCCGCGTAATACCCTGCGGCTGTTCGACGCCCGCACCAGCAACTGGCGTAATCTGGCGCTACAGCGCTCCCGGAATTGCCCGGTGTGCGGAGGGCGGCATGCAGATTTGGTTTAACGACGAGCCGCTGGCATGTGCCGACAATCTCAGCGTCAGCGCCCTGCTGACCCAGCTCGAACAGCTGCAGCCGGGCGTTGCGCTGGCGCTTAATCAACACATCCTGCCGCGCGACCGGTGGGAAGATCATCTCTTACAGGAAGGCGATCGGATCCTGCTTTTTCAGGTTATCGCTGGAGGCTGACATGTTACGTATTGCAGACAAAACGTTTGAATCCCATCTTTTTACCGGTACCGGCAAATTCGCCGCCCCGGAGGTGATGGTTGAGGCGATTCGCGCCTCGGGAAGCCAGCTGGTAACCCTGGCGATGAAGCGCGTCGATTTACGCCAGCACAATGACGCCATCCTCGCCCCGCTGCTGGCGGCGGGGGTCAGCCTGTTGCCGAATACGTCAGGCGCCAAGACGGCGGAAGAGGCGGTGTTTGCCGCCCGCCTGGCGCGGGAAGCCCTGGGCACCCACTGGCTGAAGCTGGAGATCCACCCGGATGCCCGCTGGCTGCTGCCTGACCCCATTGAAACCCTGAAGGCGGCGGAGCTGCTGGTGCGCGAAGGGTTCGTCGTCCTGCCCTACTGTGGCGCCGATCCGGTGCTGTGTAAACGGCTGGAAGAGGCTGGCTGCGCGGCGGTGATGCCGCTGGGTGCGCCGATCGGCTCCAATCAGGGGCTGGAAACCAGGGCTATGCTGGAGATTATTATCGAACAGGCGACGGTACCGGTGGTGGTTGATGCCGGGATCGGCGTGCCGAGCCATGCGGCGCAGGCGCTGGAGATGGGCGCAGATGCGGTGCTGGTCAATACCGCCATTGCCGTCGCCGACGACCCCGTGACCATGGCCCGCGCCTTCCGTATGGCAGTCGATGCCGGATTACTGGCGCGTCAGGCCGGACCGGGGGCACGCAGTACGCAGGCGCAGGCCACCAGCCCGCTGACCGGATTCCTGGAGGCGCTGGCATGAAAACCTTCAGCGATCGCTGGCGGGAGCTGGAGTGGGACGACATCCGCCTGCGCATCAACAGCAAAACCGCCGCCGACGTCGAACGGGCGCTGGCGGCCAAACAGCTCACCCGTGACGACATGATGGCCCTGCTTTCACCGGCGGCGGCCAACTATCTTGAACCGCTGGCCCAGCGCGCGCAGCGGCTCACCCGGCAACGCTTCGGCAATACCGTCAGCTTTTACGTACCACTGTATCTCTCCAACCTGTGCGCCAATGACTGCACCTACTGCGGCTTCTCAATGAGCAATCGCATTAAGCGCAAGACGCTGGATGCCGCCGAGATTGCCCGCGAGTGCGCCGCGATCCGCGACCTGGGCTTTGAGCATCTGCTGCTGGTGACCGGCGAGCATCAGGGCAAGGTGGGAATGGATTATTTCCGCCAGCACCTGCCGGCTATCCGCAGCCAGTTTGCCTCGCTGCATATGGAGGTGCAGCCGCTGGCGACCGAAGAGTATGCCGAGCTGAAAACGCTGGGGCTCGACGGGGTAATGGTCTATCAGGAGACCTACCATGAAAGCATGTATGCCCAGCACCATCTGAAAGGGAAAAAACAGGATTTCTTCTGGCGGCTGGATACACCGGATCGCCTGGGCGAGGCGGGGATCGATAAGATCGGCCTCGGTGCATTGATTGGTCTTTCCGACAGCTGGCGGGTGGACTGCTTTATGGCCGCCGAGCACCTGCTGTGGCTGCAGCAGCGCTACTGGCGCAGCCGCTACTCGGTCTCCTTCCCGCGCCTGCGTCCCTGCGCCGGCGGTATTGAACCAGCTTCGCTGATGGATGAGCGCCAGCTGGTGCAGACCATTTGCGCCTTCCGCCTGCTGGCGCCGGAGGTTGAGCTGTCGCTTTCAACCCGTGAATCACCCTGGTTCCGCGACCGGGTGATCCCGCTGGCGATCAATAACGTCAGCGCCTTCTCTAAAACGCAGCCCGGCGGCTACGCCGACGATCATCCGGAGCTCGAGCAATTTGCCCCACATGACGATCGCCGCCCTGAAGAGGTCGCCAGCGCGCTAGCCGCCCGTGGCCTGCAGCCGGTATGGAAAGACTGGGACAGCTGGCTGGGACGCGCCTCGCAATCATCATGAAGTATGTTGCAAGCCGCTGATTATTTTGCGTGCCTGCACGAGAGATGAAAAATGGGGAGTCGCCCGATTGCCGCCGTTTTTCTATTCTGCCCGGGTCAGCAGCGGACGCTGACCAGGGCGAACGTTTTCTTCCTCATTTTCGCCCTGCCTCTCCGCGCTGCGCGAGGGCCGGTTCATTATCGACGAATATAAATCACGATAGATGAAGGCCTCAGAGTTATAATTGAGCAATAGTTAACTGATTCGATCGGCAGGCTCGCTGACACAAGCTGCGTTCGGACCCTTGGTTTATACATCCGGGACGATTAACGATTCATGGCGCTACACAACAGAAAACTCTCTTTTACGACACCAATCGTCGTGGGGTTTGCCGGCATTTTGCTCAGTTTCATGCTGATTGCTACTTTTGTCACCCTGGCACAGCGGAAAGATTTTCTCGAAGATTATCACGATATTAACCGCAACTTTACCCACAACCTGGCCATCAACTATACGGAAACGCTGCTGCGGGAAAATGATTTTATCCTCGGCCGCGCGGCCACCTTCTTTGCCCGTAATGACGAACTGAACCGCGCGGTGAACGTTGATCCGGAGAAAGGGTTAACCACGCTAATGCAGTTACAGAACATGATGCCAAGCGTCTCATCCATCTCGCTGGCGGATACCGAGGGCCACTATCTGCGCGCCCCGGAAGTACTGAAAAATGAAGACAGCCTGGCTTTCGACCCCAAAACGCGGCCCTGGTTTATCAAACAGGCAGAAGCCAGCACCTTCAGCCACTACACCAGCCCGTATATGGACTTTTTCACCCACCATCCGACGATTACCATTTTCAAACCCATCATTACTCCGGAGGGTAAACTCAAGGGCAGCCTGGCTTTTCATCTAGATCTCACCTCCATGGGGTTCGCGCTACGGCAGATGGTCGCCCCCGTACAGGGGGAATTTTTTGTGGTGCAGCGGGATGGCAAAGTTGTCCTGCACTCCGACCCGGGCGCGCTGTTTAAACCCTTCGTCAGCGACGAACTGATGGATAAAATGACCAGCGGAGAGGGGCAGCTTTACGATGTCAGGAGCGATACCTGGTATTACTACTACTCCTTTACCAATCCCGACTGGTTCGTGATTTACCGTGTCGATAACGCCACCCTGATCAATCTGACGCGCCATGAGACAAACTTAGTGATCGGCGGTTTCTCACTCGCGGCGATTATCATCCTCTTGTTCGGCCTTTATCTGCGTCATGCTTCCCGTACCGTGCTGATGAATATCATCAATGCGATTAAAACCGGCGACGTCAAACGCGCTCCGCGCCTTGAGGCAATGCTGAGTAAAGCCATTGAAACCAACAAACAGCGTGAACTGACCTACGTTCGCCAGGCCACCATCGACGCCCTCACTGGCTGCAAAAACCGCCGCGCCTTCGACAGCGATATCGCCGCGCTGATGAACGATCACCAACCTTTCGCCCTTGCCCTGGTCGATATCGATAACTTCAAATCGATCAACGACACCTGGGGACACCTCAACGGCGATATCGTCCTGCGCAACGTCGCCCGCGAGGGGCTGCAGGTCCTCCAGCCGCTGGAGATTTCCCTTTATCGCTACGGCGGTGAAGAGTTCGCGGTGGTCTTTCCTGCCGAACACATCGATAACGCCCGAACGCTACTGGAAACATGGCGGGTCAACGTCGAACGGCGTACCTGGCGCGAAGATGGCCTGACGGTCACCTTTAGCGCCGGACTGGGGGAATGGAATATGGAGCCGCTGGATAAGCTGGTGGTGAGCGTCGATGAGGCACTTTACAAAGCCAAGCAACAAGGTAAAAACCGCATCCTCCGCGCGTGAGACAACAGGACGCGGCCGCCCACTTCGGTGGGCTTTTTTATTTTTATCGGCAAAAATGAAACCGGTTTCAATTTTTGTGTGATGACTTACACACAATCACGGTAAAGCGGTTGTCGCATCGCCAGGGCCGCGATAAAGATAAGACATCACGGAACACAAGGGCCACTGACTATGAAGAATATCGTTTTGTGCTGTGCCGCCGGTATGTCCACCAGCATGCTGGTTCAGCGTATGCAAGATGCCGCGCAGAAAAAAGGTGTTGAGGTTTCTATCAAGGCCGTCCCGGTCGCCGAGTTTAAAGATAACCTGGCCGCCGCCGACATTATTTTGCTCGGCCCGCAGGTGAAATATGAGCAGGCGAAACTGCAGGCGCTGGCCGATCCATTCGGCAAGAAAGTCGCGGTGATCGATATGATGGACTACGGCATGATGAAAGGCGATGCCGTTCTGGATAAAGCCCTGAAGATGCTGGAGTAATCGATGGAAGATTTAGAAACGATCATCATGGAGCTGTTGGTTAATGCCGGTTCCGCACGTAGCGCGGCGCTCACTGCTCTCCAGTTAGCACGGAAAGGTGACTTTGCGGCAGCCGAGCAGGCCATGGCCGAGTCCCATGAGTTCGTCAAACATGCGCATAAAATCCAGACCCAGCTCATCGGCCTGGATGAAGGCACCGGTAAGCTGCCGGTCAACCTGATCACCGTTCACTCTCAGGACCACCTGATGAACGCCATGGTCATTCAGGATCTGGCGACCGATATGATTGAACTCTATCGTCGTCTGCCGCTCGCGCAGTAATCTCGCGGATTTAACGGGCGCCGCTGCCGGCGCCCGTCCCCTCTCAAAGAAAACCATACATCGCGGCGAATACCCAGCCAAACACGCAGGAGACACCGACGCCGATGAGCCCGGGCAGGATGAAGCTATGGTTAATGACAAAGCGGCCGATATGGGTGGTCCCTGAGCGGTCGAACTGGATCGCCGCCAGATCGCTTGGGTAGGTCGGCAGAATATAGTAGCCATAGCAGGCCGGCGCGGAAGCCACGATATAGGCCGGGTCGACGCCGATGGCCAGCGCCACCGGAACAATCGCCGCCAGCGCTGCCGCCTGAGAGTTCACAAACTTCGAAACCAGCAGCAGTACGATGGCGTAAGCCCACGGGTACTCCTTCACCATCTCCCCGAGCACACCTTTAATCTCGGTCATATGCGCGCCGAACATAGTCTCCGCCATCCACGCGATGCCGTATACCGCGACGATAGCGATCATCCCCGAACGGAAAACCTCATTTTTAGAAATCGACGCCGGGTTGGTTTTGGTAATGATGATGATTAATGCCCCGGAGAGCAGCATGAACATCTGGATCACCAGCACCATCGACAGCGGCTTACCGTCGAAGGCCGGACGCAGTTCGGAAAACGCGCCGAGCAAGGCCACCACGGCGATGGAGGCCAGAAAGATCCACATCGCAATCCAGTTGCTGGTCGGCAGCTTTTTATCCAGCAGCGTCGCCGTATCGCCATAGACATAATGGCGATTTTCCGGTACCGCAATAAACGCCTGGAAGGCTTCGTCTTTATCCAGATCTTTGCCACGGAACCAGCTGAAGATACCAATCGCCAGGATCCCCAACAGCGTGGACGGAATGGTTATCGCCAGCAGGTCGAGAAATTCCAGGTGTTTACCGTTAAAGGTAAAATTCCCCAGCATCGCCACCAGCGACACCACTGCTACCGAGACCGGGCTGGCGATGATCCCCATCTGGGCGCCTATGGAGCTGGCCGCCATTGGACGCTCCGGACGAATGTTATTCTTAATGGCGACATCGTAGATAATCGGCAGGATCGTGTACACCACGTGTCCGGTACCGCAGAGAATGGTCAGCGTGCAGGTGACGAAAGGCGCGACGATCGAGACATATTTCGGGTTGCGCCGCAGCAGCTTCTCGGCAATCTGTAACATAACATCCAGCCCGCCCGACGCCTGTAGCGTCGCCGAAGCGGCCACAACGGCAATGATGACTAACATCACATCAACCGGCGGTTTACCCGGCTGGAGATGGAACACAAAAACAAGGATAACCAAACCGATGCCGCCCAACAGGCCCAGCGCAATACCGCCTTTTCGGGCACCATAAAACAGACAAATTAAGATAATAATGAGTTGTATCGCAAATTCCATGCAGCCCCCAGAGCCTGTCCACTCAGACCAAAAGAAATGACCAACACCTGCCTGCCGGTATTATTTCTGCGTCTTATCGGGAGAAGCATGAGATGCGGCGATCCCTCTCCAGAGCCGTAGCTCCGAAGATAAAGCAGCAGAAGTAATCCCATGATTCATTAGGTATTTTGAATATATCGCCTTTGAATTGATTGTTTTTTGATATGAGTAGAACTTTTACCCATATATAAACAAAGGTTTTTCCAGTGAACGGGGGATGGATATTTTATATGAATTAATTGCTAAAAATATGCGGCGTTAATATGTCGTAAATGTAATTAAAGAAGAGGGTGAGGCGGCGAACAAACAATAAAAAAGCCGGTCAGGAAACCTGACCGGCTTTTTAGCAGTGCATCAACGATTAATCGTTGTCAGAACCGCCCAGGCCTGCGTTCAGCAGTTCTGCCAGGTTGGCAGACGCTTCTTCTACGCTCACCTGCGGGGCAGCTGGCTGTTCGCCCGCTGCGCGACGGCGCATACGATCCTGGTGGTACGCATAGCCGGTACCCGCCGGGATCAGACGACCCACGATGACGTTCTCTTTCAGACCGCGCAGTTCGTCGCGTTTGCCCGCAACGGCTGCTTCGGTCAGCACGCGAGTGGTCTCCTGGAACGAGGCCGCGGAGATGAAGGACTCGGTTGCCAGAGACGCTTTGGTGATACCCAGCAGGTCGCGGGAATAGGTTGCCGCCACTTTGCCATTCGCTTCAAGCTCGCGGTTAGCGATCTTAACGCGGGAGTATTCAACCTGCTCGCCTTCGAGGAAGTCGGAGCTACCAGCACTTTCGATGGTCGCTTTACGCAGCATCTGACGAACGATAACTTCAATGTGCTTATCGTTAATCTTAACGCCTTGCAGACGGTAAACGTCCTGCACTTCGTTGGTGATGTAACGCGTTACCGCGTGCACGCCACGAAGACGCAGAATGTCGTGCGGTGCTTCCGGACCGTCGGAAACCACGTCACCACGTTCTACACGTTCACCTTCGAACACGTTCAGCTGACGCCATTTCGGAATCATCTCTTCGTACGGTTCGCTACCGTCTACCGGGGTGATAACCAGACGACGTTTCCCTTTGGTTTCTTTACCGAAGGAAATGATGCCGCTGATTTCAGCCAGGATTGCCGGCTCTTTCGGACGACGTGCTTCGAACAGGTCCGCAACGCGCGGCAGACCACCGGTGATGTCCTTGGTACCGCCGGATTCCTGCGGAACACGCGCCAGGGTGTCACCAGAGCTGATCTGTACGCCATCTTCCAGCTGAACAATCGCTTTACCCGGCAGGAAGTACTGAGCAGGCATATCGGTGCCTGGGATCAGAACGTCGTTGCCCTGAGCATCAACAATTTTCAGCGCCGGACGCAGATCTTTACCACCGGAGGTACGTTCTGCGGAATCCAGAACCACCAGCGAAGACAGACCGGTCAGCTCGTCGGTCTGACGAGTAATGGTCTGGCCGTCGATCATGTCAGTGAAGCGGACGAAACCACTCACTTCGGTGATAACCGGCATGGTATGCGGATCCCAGTTTGCAACGGTTTCACCGCCGGCAACCTGTTCGCCATCGCCTTTCGCCATAACGGAGCCGTAAGGCACTTTATAGCTTTCTTTGGTACGACCGAATTCGTCGATCAGTTTCAGCTCGGTGTTACGCGAGGTGATAACCAGTTTACCGCTGGAGTTCACAACCGACTTCGCGTTGCTCAGACGGATGCTACCTTTGTTTTTCACCTGGATGCTGGATTCAGCAGCCGCACGAGATGCCGCACCACCGATGTGGAACGTACGCATCGTCAGCTGTGTACCCGGCTCACCGATGGACTGTGCCGCGATAACGCCGATAGCCTCACCTTTGTTGATGAGGTGGCCACGCGCCAGGTCACGACCATAGCAGTGCGCACATACACCAAAGTCGGTGTCACAGGATACAACGGAACGAACTTTGACGGAGTCAACGGAGTTCTCTTCCAGCAGGTCACACCAGTGCTCATGCAGCAGCGTGTTGCGTGGAACCAGAATGTCCGCGGTACCCGGCTTCAGAACGTCTTCAGCAGTCACACGACCCAGTACGCGATCGCGCAGCGGCTCTTTAACGTCGCCACCTTCGATAACCGGCGTCATGGTGATGCCTTCCAGGGTGCCGCAGTCGTCTTCAGTGACGACCAGGTCCTGGGCAACGTCAACCAGACGACGAGTCAGGTAACCGGAGTTCGCTGTCTTCAGTGCGGTATCCGCCAGACCTTTACGCGCACCGTGGGTGGAGATGAAGTACTGGAGTACGTTCAGACCTTCACGGAAGTTCGCGGTGATCGGCGTTTCGATGATCGAGCCATCCGGCTTCGCCATCAGACCACGCATACCAGCCAGCTGACGAATCTGTGCCGCAGAACCACGCGCACCGGAGTCGGCCATCATGTAGATGCTGTTGAAGGAAACCTGCTGCTCTTCCTGACCGTCACGGTTAATCACGGTTTCGGTTTGCAGGTTATCCATCATCGCTTTGGATACACGATCGTTCGCCGCAGCCCAGATATCGATAACTTTGTTGTAGCGCTCGCCCGCGGTGACCAGACCAGACTGGAACTGTTCCTGAATCTCAGCAACTTCCGCTTCCGCTTCGCTGATGATTTCGTATTTTTTCTCCGGGATGACCATGTCATCGATACCAACGGATGCACCTGAACGCGCTGCATAAGCAAAGCCGGTGTACATCGTCTGGTCCGCAAAAATAACGGTCGGTTTCAGGCCCAGAATACGGTAACAGGTGTTCAGCATCTTGGAGATCGCTTTCTTACCGAGCGCCTGGTTCACGATAGAGAACGGCAGACCTTTCGGTACGATCATCCACAGAATGGCACGGCCAACGGTCGTGTCTTTCAGGCTAGTCTTCGCGACGAATTCACCATTCTCGTCTTTTTCGTATTCAGTGATACGCACTTTAACGCGCGCATGCAGAGAGGCCAGACCGGCGCGATAAATACGCTCCGCTTCTTTCGGGCCAGTCAGCACCATGCCTTCGCCTTTGGCGTTAACACAGTCACGGGTCATGTAGTACAGACCCAGTACAACGTCCTGAGACGGAACGATGATTGGTTCGCCGTTCGCCGGGGACAGGATGTTGTTGGTAGACATCATCAGCGCACGCGCTTCCAGCTGGGCTTCCAGCGTCAGCGGTACGTGAACAGCCATCTGGTCGCCATCGAAGTCGGCGTTATAGGCCGCACAAACCAGCGGGTGCAGCTGAATAGCTTTACCTTCGATCAGAACCGGTTCGAATGCCTGGATACCTAAACGGTGCAGCGTTGGCGCACGGTTCAGCAGTACCGGGTGTTCGCGGATAACTTCGTCCAGGATATCCCAAACAACGGCTTCTTCGCGCTCAACCATTTTCTTAGCGGCTTTGATGGTGGTGGCCAGGCCACGCAGTTCCAGCTTGCCGTAAATGAACGGTTTGAACAGCTCCAGCGCCATTTTCTTCGGCAGACCGCACTGATGCAGACGCAGGTATGGACCTACGGTGATAACAGAACGACCGGAGTAGTCAACACGCTTACCGAGCAGGTTCTGACGGAAACGACCCTGTTTACCTTTGATCATATCGGCCAAAGATTTCAGAGGACGTTTGTTAGAACCGGTGATCGCACGACCGCGACGGCCGTTATCCAGCAGGGCGTCAACCGCTTCCTGCAGCATACGTTTTTCGTTGCGTACGATGATGTCCGGCGCAGCCAGATCCAGCAGACGTTTCAGACGGTTGTTACGGTTAATGACGCGACGATACAGATCGTTCAGGTCAGAAGTCGCAAAACGGCCGCCATCGAGCGGAACCAGCGGACGCAGATCTGGCGGCAGAACCGGCAGAACGGTCAGGATCATCCATTCCGGCTTGTTGCCAGACTGAACGAACGCTTCCAGCAGCTTAATGCGCTTGGTCAGCTTTTTACGCTTGGTTTCGGAGTTGGTTTCGTTCAGCTCTTCACGCAGCTGTTCGCATTCCTGCTCCAGATCCATATTGCGCAGCAGCGCCTGGATCGCTTCCGCACCCATTTTCGCGTCGAATTCGTCACCGAACTCTTCCAGCGCATCCAGGTACTGCTCTTCAGTCAGAATCTGGTTGCGTTCGAGGTTGGTCATGCCACCTTCGATAACCACGTAGGATTCGAAGTACAGTACACGTTCGATATCGCGCAGCGGCATATCCAGCAGCAGGCCGATACGGGACGGCAGCGATTTCAGGAACCAGATGTGCGCCGTCGGGCATGCCAGCTCGATGTGGCCCATGCGCTCACGACGCACTTTAGTCTGGGTCACTTCAACGCCGCACTTCTCACAGATCACACCGCGGTGTTTCAGGCGCTTGTACTTACCGCACAGGCACTCATAGTCTTTTACTGGCCCGAAAATACGAGCACAGAACAGACCGTCACGCTCAGGCTTGAACGTACGGTAGTTAATGGTTTCCGGCTTTTTAACTTCACCGAAAGACCATGAACGGATCATGTCTGGCGATGCCAGAGCAATTTTGATCGCATCAAACTCTTCGGTTTTAGTTTGCGCTTTCAGAAACTTTAATAAGTCTTTCACGGATTTGCTCCCGTCGGAGTTAGCACAATCTGGCGCCGGGTTTTATCCCGGCACCAGTGACCTGTTTGAGCGAGAGTTACTCGTCTTCCAGTTCGATGTTGATGCCCAGCGAGCGGATTTCTTTCAACAGTACGTTGAAGGACTCCGGCATGCCCGGTTCCATCTGGTGGTTGCCGTCCACGATGTTTTTATACATCTTGGTACGACCGTTCACGTCATCAGACTTAACGGTGAGCATTTCCTGCAGGGTGTAGGCCGCGCCATAAGCTTCCAGCGCCCACACTTCCATCTCACCGAAGCGCTGACCACCGAACTGCGCCTTACCACCCAGCGGCTGCTGAGTAACCAGGCTGTAGGAACCGGTGGAACGAGCGTGCATTTTGTCGTCGACCAGGTGGTTCAGTTTCAGCATGTACATGTAACCCACGGTTACCGGACGTTCGAACTGTTCACCGGTGCGGCCGTCAAACAGGGTGATCTGACCGGAAGTCGGCAGGTCGCCCAGCTGCAGCAGCTCTTTGATTTCAGCTTCTTTCGCACCGTCGAATACCGGCGTTGCGATCGGCATGCCTTTACGCAGGTTTTCAGCCAGACGCAGAACTTCTTCATCGCTGAAGGTATTCAGGTCAACTTTCTGGCGAACGTCAGCGCCCAGATCGTAAGCACGCTGGATGAATTCGCGCAGTTTCGCGACTTCTTGCTGCTGTTTCAGCATGGCGTTGATCTTATCGCCGATGCCTTTCGCAGCCATACCCAGGTGAGTTTCCAGGATCTGACCGATGTTCATACGAGACGGTACGCCCAGCGGGTTCAGTACGATATCTACCGGCGTACCGTTAGCATCGTGCGGCATATCTTCGATCGGGTTGATCTTAGAGATAACACCCTTGTTACCGTGACGGCCTGCCATCTTATCACCAGGCTGGATACGGCGTTTAACGGCCAGGTATACCTTAACAATCTTCAGCACACCCGGTGCCAGATCGTCGCCTTGGGTGATTTTACGGCGTTTCGCTTCGAGTTTTTTCTCGAACTCGTGTTTCAGTTCGTCATACTGCTCAGCCAGTTGCTCCAGCTGATTCTGTTTCTCTTCGTCGGTCAGGCCCAGTTCCAGCCAGCGATCGCGCGGCAGTTTGTCGAGCTTCTCAGCTTCAACGCCACCGGAGACCAGCACCGCGTAGATACGACTGAACAGACCGGCTTCGAGGATCTGCAGTTCTTCAGACAGGTCTTTCTTCGCCTGCTTCAGCTGCATCTCTTCGATTTCCAGCGCACGTTTGTCTTTTTCTACGCCATCACGGGTAAAGACCTGAACGTCGATAACGGTACCAGAGACACCGTTCGGTACGCGCAGAGAAGAGTCTTTAACGTCAGACGCTTTCTCACCGAAGATCGCACGCAGCAGTTTCTCTTCCGGCGTCAGCTGGGTTTCACCTTTCGGCGTTACCTTACCAACCAGAATGTCGCCGCCGGTCACTTCCGCGCCGATATAAACGATACCGGACTCATCCAGTTTAGAGAGCGCAGCTTCACCCACGTTCGGGATGTCAGCGGTGATCTCTTCCGGCCCCAGCTTGGTGTCACGGGACACGCACGCCAGTTCCTGAATGTGGATGGTGGTGAAACGGTCTTCCTGAACAACACGCTCGGAGACGAGGATGGAGTCTTCGAAGTTGTAGCCGTTCCACGGCATGAACGCTACGCGCATGTTCTGACCCAGCGCCAGTTCACCAAGGTCGGTGGACGGGCCGTCGGCCAGCACGTCGCCGCGCTCAATGGGTTCGCCCAGGGACACGCAAGGCATCTGGTTGATGCAGGTGTTCTGGTTAGAACGGGTGTACTTGGTCAGGTTATAGATGTCGATACCTGCTTCGCCCGGGTACATCTCGTCTTCGTTAACTTTGATAACGATACGGGAAGCATCCACGTACTGAACGGTACCGCCACGTTTAGCCACCGCAGTAACACCGGAGTCAACGGCAACAGCACGTTCCATACCGGTACCAACCAGCGGCTTATCAGCGCGCAGAGTCGGAACCGCCTGACGTTGCATGTTCGCACCCATCAATGCACGGTTGGCGTCATCGTGCTCCAGGAACGGGATCAGGGACGCACCGACGGATACCACCTGCTGGGTGGATACGTCCATGTAGTCAACCTGGTCGCGGCTGAACAAGCTGGATTCGCCTTTGCTACGGCAGGTAACCAGGTCTTCTACGAAGTGGCCGTTTTCATCCAGGTTGGAGTTCGCCTGAGCAATAACGTAGTTGCCTTCTTCGATAGCAGACAGGTAGTGAATTTCATCGGTAACCACACCGTCGGTCACTTTACGATACGGGGTCTCAAGGAAACCGTATTCGTTAGTCTGTGCGTACACGGACAGGGAGTTGATCAGACCGATGTTCGGACCTTCAGGCGTTTCGATTGGACATACGCGACCGTAGTGCGTCGGGTGTACGTCTCGAACTTCGAAGCCTGCGCGTTCACGGGTCAGACCGCCTGGGCCGAGTGCGGAGATACGACGTTTGTGCGTAATCTCAGACAGCGGGTTGTTCTGGTCCATAAACTGGGACAGCTGGCTGGAACCAAAGAACTCTTTCACTGCTGCGGAAATCGGCTTGGCGTTGATCATATCCTGAGGCATCAGGGTATCCAGATCGCCCAGAGACAGACGCTCTTTAACCGCACGCTCTACACGTACCAGGCCAACGCGGAACTGGTTTTCCGCCATTTCGCCAACGGAACGGATACGACGGTTGCCGAGGTGGTCGATATCATCGACTTCGCCTTTACCGTTACGGATATCGATGAGCTTCTTCATCACTTCGATGATGTCGTCTTTGCTCAGGATACCGGAACCTTCGATTTCGTCGCGCAGCAGAGAACGGTTGAACTTCATACGACCAACCGCGGACAGATCGTAGCGGTCTTCGGAGAAGAACAGGTTCTCAAACAGGCTTTCAGCCGCTTCGCGAGTCGGCGGCTCACCAGGGCGCATCATGCGGTAGATTTCTACCAGCGCGCTCAGACGATCGTTGGTCGGGTCGACGCGTACCGTTTCAGAAATGTACGGACCGTGGTCCAGATCGTTGGTGAACAGCGTTTCGATACGCTTGTGGCCGGACTGGCTCAGTTTAGCCAGCAGATCCAGGCTCAGCTCCATGTTCGCCGGGCAGATCAGTTCGCCGGTCGCTTCGTCGATGTAGTCTTTAGAAGCAACTTTACCCGCGATGTACTCAACCGGAACTTCGATATGTTTGATATCGTCTTTTTCCAGCTGGCGAATGTGGCGCGCAGTAATACGACGGCCTTTCTCAACGTACACTTTACCGTTGGCTTCGATATCGAAGGAGGCGGTTTCACCGCGCAGACGCTCCGGTACCAGCTCCATCTGCAGCTTGTTGTCGCGAATTTCAAAGACCACTTTCTCGAAGAACAGGTCAAGGATCTGCTCAGTGGTGTAATTCAGCGCGCGCAGAATGATGGTTGCCGGCAGTTTACGACGACGGTCGATACGAACGAACAGGTTGTCTTTCGGGTCGAATTCGAAGTCCAGCCAGGAACCGCGGTAAGGGATGATACGTGCGTTATACAGGACCTTACCGGAGGAGTGGGTCTTACCTTTGTCACTGTCAAAGAAGACGCCCGGGCTACGGTGCAGCTGAGAAACGATAACACGCTCGGTACCGTTGATAACAAAGGTACCGTTGTCGGTCATGAGCGGGATTTCGCCCATGTAGACTTCTTGTTCTTTGATGTCTTTAACGGTGCCTTCCGGCGCTTCGCGCTCGTAGATCACCAGACGCAGTTTTACGCGCAGCGGTGCAGAATAAGTCACGCCACGGATCTGACATTCTTTAACATCAAAAACAGGTTCGCCCAGACGGTAGCTGACGTATTGCAGCTCTGAATTACCGCTGTAGCTCTGAATCGGGAATACGGAACGGAAGGCTGCTTCCAGACCATACTGCCCTTCAGGATCTTGCTCGATAAACTTCTGGAACGAATCAAGCTGGATAGAAAGGAGATAAGGTATGTCCAGAACTTGTGGACGTTTACCAAAATCCTTACGAATACGTTTTTTCTCGGTATAGGAGTAAACCATAGGGTTCCTCAGCTCGCTGACAAGTCGACCCGTCTGCCTAAGTAAGGCAGTTTTTTATGCAACACTATTTTGTTGACCGGAAAATGGAACACTTTCCGCAATACCTGTTGCTATCACGCTTAAACCATTTCGTTGCGATTTACACAGCCCAGGAACCCTAACCTGTCGCAGTATATTAAGTCGTCGATAGAAACAAGCATTGTCAGGCAAACCAGCAGTCAAACAGTGTGAAATGCTACTGGCGCCTTACAGCGCAAAAAGGCTGGTGACTAAAAAGTCACCAGCCTCAGCCTGATTTCTCAGGCTGCAACCGGAAGGGTTGGCTTATTTAACTTCAACTTCAGCGCCAGCTTCTTCCAGAGATTTTTTCAGAGCTTCAGCGTCGTCTTTGCTGATGCCTTCTTTCAGTGCAGCCGGAGCAGATTCTACCAGGTCTTTAGCTTCTTTCAGACCCAGGCCAGTTGCGCCACGTACTGCTTTGATAACAGCAACTTTGTTAGCGCCAGCAGCTTTCAGAATTACGTCGAATTCAGTTTTTTCTTCAGCAGCTTCAACCGGGCCAGCAGCTACAGCTACAGCAGCAGCAGCGGAAACACCGAATTTTTCTTCCATTGCAGAGATCAGCTCAACAACGTCCATTACGGACATAGCGGATACTGCTTCAATGATTTGATCTTTAGTGATAGACATTTAAATTGTTCCTGAATATCAGAATAAGTTTATACGTAAGCGAATGCTTTATAAAGATAACTGCGATTAAGCAGCTTCTTTCGCATCGCGTACAGCAGCCAGAGTACGAACCAGTTTGCCAGCCGAAGCTTCTTTCATGGTTGCCATCAGGCGTGCAATTGCTTCTTCGTAGGTCGGCAGAGTTGCCAGGCGGTCGATCTGCGACGCCGGGATCAGCTCACCTTCAAAGGCAGCGGCTTTGACCTCAAATTTTGCATTCGCTTTCGCGAACTCTTTGAACAGACGAGCAGCAGCGCCCGGGTGTTCCATAGAGTATGCAATCAGGGTCGGACCAACAAACGTGTCTTTCAGGCACTCGAACTGAGTACCTTCAACGACGCGGCGCAGCAGGGTGTTACGAACAACACGCATGTATACGCCAGCTTCACGACCTGCTTTACGCAGTTCAGTCATTTTATCTACAGTTACGCCACGGGAATCCGCAACTACTGCAGACAGCGCGCCTTTGGCTACTTCGCTGACTTCAGCAACAATCGCTTGTTTGTCTTGAAGATTTAAAGCCATTAGCTTTGCTCCTGGATGTTTGCCAGAGCTTATGCTCTGGAACTCACTTCACTCAATTCAACGAAAAGAGCGTCTAAATACGGTGAGCAGAAACAAGCCAGAGTATCCAAAAATAATCTTAGCGTTCTGTCACCGTCTACGCAGGGGATTAAGTTTCTTGCGAAACACCTGCGGTCTTCGACGGAGGCCTGGATAGGCCAGGCTCCAACGAACAAATTCTTTCTATGACTTCGTCCTTCGAACCGCAGCGGCGTTAGCTGCTCTCGTTCACACCGGTCATGTAGTTAACTACACTCCCGGTGATTCACTCGATTGCTGCCTTGCTGCAATTCAAATGACTCGCATAGCGTCTGTCTTATTGACAGAATCGTGGGGGTAAGATTGTAGACAAAATCACCGCCCACGTAAAGGCATTAGTTTGCAGAAGCGTTCAGGCCAGCCTGATCTACTGCAACACCTGCACCCATGGTGGTGGAGATGCTAACTTTCTTGATGTACACGCCTTTCGCCTGAGTCGGTTTTGCTTTTTTCAGCGCAACCAGCAGAGCTTCCAGGTTTTCTTTCAGTTTGTCAGCGTCAAAGTCCACTTTACCGATGGTGGTGTGGATGATGCCGTTTTTGTCGTTACGATAACGAACCTGACCTGCTTTAGCGTTCTTAACCGCTTCAGCAACGTTAGGGGTTACGGTACCCACTTTCGGGTTTGGCATCAGGCCGCGCGGACCCAGAACCTGGCCCAGCTGGCCAACAACGCGCATTGCATCCGGGGAAGCAATAACAACGTCAAAGTTCATTTCGCCTTTCTTGATCTGGTCAGCCAGATCTTCCATACCTACCAGCTCAGCGCCTGCAGCTTTAGCAGCTTCAGCGTTTGCGCCCTGGGCAAATACGGCAACGCGAACAGAACGGCCAGTACCGTGCGGCAGTACAGTTGCACCACGTACGTTCTGGTCAGATTTACGAGCATCGATGCCCAGGTTTACAGCAACGTCAACGCTTTCAACGAACTTAGCAGTAGCCAGTTCTTTCAGCAGAGAGATGGCTTCGTTGATGTCATACTGTTTAGTTGCATCAACTTTGTCACGGATCACGGACATGCGCTTGGTCAGTTTAGCCATTTCTTAGTCCTCCACTACCAGGCCCATGGAACGTGCAGTACCTTCGATGGAGCGAGTCATCGCTTCAATGTCGGCACCAGTCATGTCGGCAGCTTTGGTCTGCGCGATTTCCTGCAGCTGAGCGCGGGAAATTTTACCCACTTTATCTTTGTTCGGCTTACCAGAGCCGGACTTGATACCAGCCGCTTTTTTCAGCAGAACTGCTGCCGGCGGGGTTTTGGTAACGAAAGTGAAAGAACGGTCAGCGTAAACGGTGATAACAACCGGGATTGGCAGACCTTTTTCCATGGATTCAGTTTTTGCGTTGAACGCTTTGCAGAATTCCATGATGTTAACGCCCTGCTGACCCAGTGCTGGACCAACCGGCGGACTCGGGTTTGCCATACCAGCTGCAACCTGCAGCTTGACGTAGGCTTGTACTTTCTTAGCCATTCTTAAATCCTCAAATTGGGTATTAACGCTTCAGAGAAGCTCCCCGTGATTAAACATCGTTTTACGGGCCAGGCCCATAAAAACAAAAGGCGCGAAATTGTATGCCAATTTCGCGCCCTATGCAACGATTAAATCGCTGCTTTTTTGATCGCCGGCTTACGCCTTCTCAACCTGACCGAAGTCCAGTTCTACCGGCGTCGCACGACCGAAGATGGAAACAGAAACTTTCAGGCGGGACTTCTCATAGTCCACTTCTTCAACGACGCCGTTAAAGTCAGCGAACGGACCATCGTTGACACGAACCATTTCGCCCGGCTCAAACAGCGTTTTCGGACGCGGCTTATCGCCAACCTGCTGCAGGCGGTTCATGATGGCATCGACTTCTTTGTCGCTGATCGGCGCCGGACGGTCGGAAGTACCGCCGATGAAGCCCATCACACGCGGTACGCTGCGCACCAGGTGCCAGCTCGCGTCGTTCATGACCATTTGAACCAGAACGTAGCCTGGGAAGAATTTACGTTCGCTTTTGCGACGCTGGCCGCCACGGATTTCAACCACTTCTTCGGTTGGAACCATGACTTCGCCAAACAACTCTTCCATGTTGTGTAATTTGATATGTTCACGCAGCGAAGTAGCTACGCGACCTTCAAAACCGGAAAACGCCTGAACGACGTACCAGCGCTTTTTAGGAGCTTCAGACATCTCAGAACCTCAGGCCAGTGATAAAGGAGACCAGGCGAACCAGAATACCATCCAGTCCCCACAGGATCAGTGACATTACTGCAGTCACGGCAGCAACAATCAGCGTAGTATGCAGCGTTTCCTGGCGAGTCGGCCAAATCACTTTACGCACTTCAGTTCGCGCTTCGCGAGCAAAAGCAACGGTCGCCTTACCTTTCGTCGTCAACAGCGCGACGCCACCGGCAGCAGCAATAAGAATAACCACGGCCAGCGCACGCACCGCCAGCATAATGTCGCGATAAAGGAAGTTGCCCACGATCGCCACGATCAGCAGCACGGCAACGATAATCCACTTCATCGCTTCCAGGCCGCGCCCGCTCCCTTGAGCTTCGGTATTCGCACTCATAAACCAACCTGTCAGAAGTATTCTACAAACAATTTCACCCCGCGGGGGCGAGGCGATCCAAACCGAAATTAAGTTTCGGATTATACACTGAACGCGTTCAAACTGCTTCAACGCTGGCGGTTCTGGCGCCTCTTCCCTGCTATTGCAAAGGAGAACGCTGACTTGCCGTCGCGCTACCGCTCGAATGGTTTGGTGTATAAACGCCCTCTTCAGAGCCTGTCTCAGCAATGATTATGACAAAAAAAATCACTGATGAGCCAGGTTCTGGTATGAAAGCGTGCAAAAAGGGCATCAAATGATGCCCTTTTATTGCGCATTGCGTCAAATGTTATCAGCGATTAGCCGAGAACTTTAGCAACCACGCCCGCGCCAACGGTACGACCGCCTTCACGGATTGCGAAACGCAGACCATCGTCCATCGCGATCGGGTGGATCAGGGTAACAACCATTTTGATGTTGTCGCCCGGCATAACCATCTCTACGCCTTCCGGCAGTTCGATGGTGCCAGTCACGTCAGTAGTACGGAAGTAGAACTGCGGACGGTAGCCTTTGAAGAACGGAGTATGACGGCCGCCTTCGTCTTTGGACAGGATGTACACTTCAGATTCGAACTTGGTGTGCGGCTTGATGCTGCCCGGCTTAGCCAGTACCTGACCACGTTCGATTTCTTCACGTTTGATACCACGCAGCAGAACACCAACGTTCTCACCAGCACGGCCTTCGTCCAGCAGTTTGCGGAACATTTCAACGCCAGTACAGGTGGTCTTCGCGGTTTCTTTGATACCAACGATTTCAACTTCTTCACCGACTTTGATGATACCGCGCTCTACACGACCGGTAACAACGGTACCACGACCGGAGATGGAGAATACGTCTTCGATCGGCAGCAGGAACGGCTTGT